>NZ_JASCOS010000056.1:0-23291 GCF_029959705.1 Stenotrophomonas sp. PS02297
CCGCCTCACCCCACCGACCCACCCCAGCGCGGAGCAGCGGCGCGCCAGCGCCGCAGGGCCTTCGCTCCACCCCAGATGCCCGGCCGCCGCCAGGCGGCCCCAGACGTAGCAAGCCCAGTCCACCGATGTAGCAAGCCCATACCTGCACCGCCCCGCCTTCCCCTTGCTTTTGTGATGCATCACGACTAGGTTACCCAGCATCCACCAATCCCACGCGCCCAACCTCACCCACCCAGTGCCTTCCGAAAGCCCCGCCCCGCCCAAGCGCCGCACCGGCCGCCCATACAAGGACCCCAACGCGGGCCCCATGAGCGATGCAGAGCGGGCGCGTGCGTATCGGCACCGCAAAGAGAGCATGGCCGCGGCGGCGGTGGCCAACTCGACCGATGCCCAGTTCGTCCGGGAACGCACGGACGCCGAGCTACTGGAAGCGCTCCGCCAGGCCCTGACCGATGTGCGGCGCCAGCCCACCCGCACGCCACCCAAGCAACGCGCGGCCAGGATCTTGGCCGAGTTCGCGCGGAGGTATCCCAATGGGTAACCTCTGCTCAGGCGTCCTGCTGCCGATGGCTTCCCGGGTCTCATCCCTGGAGACGGCCTCGTGTTGGGATGCCCAAGGGGAAATCCAGTTGCCCACCCATTCCGCTGTCAGCGCCTGCGCTGTCGGCCACCCGTTTGCTTTGACACCGAAGGCACCATGACCAAGAACGCGCAACCCGCTGCTCCCGCCACCGAGGCCCCGAAGGCTTCCGACACCGTGCTCGCCAGCTTCATCTGGAAGAACGCCGAGGACCTGTGGGGCGACTTCAAGCACACTGACTTCGGCAAGATCATCCTGCCGTTCACGCTGCTGCGCCGTCTGGAGTGCGTGCTGGAACCCACGCGTGAGGTCGTCCGCGACACCTATGCCAAGTTCAAGGACAAGGGGCTGGATACCGACTTGATCCTGCGCCAGAAGGCCGGCCTGCCCTTCTACAACACGTCCCAGTACTCGCTGGCCACCCTGGGCGCGACCAAGACCAAGTCGAACCTGGAAGCCTACGTGGCCGCGTTCTCGGACAACGCCCGCGTCATCTTCGACCAGTTCAACTTCACCGACACGATCGCCAGGCTCGCCCGCGCCGACATCCTGTTCAAGATCTGCCAGAACTTCGCCAACACCGACCTGCACCCGGATGTCGTCCCCGACCGGGTGATGTCCAACATCTATGAGCACCTGATCCGCCGCTTCGGTTCCGAGGTCAACGAAGCGGCCGAAGACTTCATGACGCCGCGCGATGTCGTCCACCTGGCCACGACCCTGCTGCTCGATCCCGACGATGCGCTGTTTCGCAACAACCCCGGCCTAATCCGCACGCTCTACGATCCCACCTGTGGGACCGGCGGCTTCCTGACCGATGCCATGAACTACGTCGATGGCTTTGCCGCCCAAGGCAAGGCGCCACCCGTGCTGATCCCGTTCGGCCAGGAGTTGGAACCGGAAACCCATGCGGTGGCGCTGGCCAACATGCTGCTGCGTCGTCTGGAAACCGAACCCTCCCGCGACCTGGCGGCCAACATCGCCGGCCCCAAGTCCACGCTCTCCCAGGACGCCTACGCGGGCCAGCGCTTCCACTACTGCCTGTCCAACCCGCCATTCGGCAAGAAGTGGGAGAAGGACCAGGCGTTCGTCGAGCGCGAAGCCAAGGAGAAGGGTTTCGAGGGTCGTTTCGGCGCGGGTACGCCTCGCGTGTCCGACGGCTCCATGCTCTTCATCCAGCACCTCGTGTCCAAGCTCGAACACCCCAACAAGGGCGGTGGTCGTGCAGCCATCATCTTGTCGGGCTCGCCCCTGTTCACCGGCAACGCCGGCCAGGGTGAAACCGAGATCCGCCGCTGGCTCCTGGAAAACGACTACATCGATGCCATCGTCGCCCTGCCCACCGATATCTTCTTCCGCACCGGTATCGGCACCTACATCTGGATCCTGACAAACAACAAGCCCGAACTCCGCCGCGGCAAAGTCCAGCTGATCGACGCCACCGCTTTGCACAGCCCCATGCGCAAGTCCGAGGGCAACAAGCGCCGGTACGTGAGCGACGAGCAGATCCAGGACATCGCCCGGCTCTACGCCGACTTCGCGCCGGGCGAGAACGTGCGGATCGTGGACTACCGCGATTTCGGCTACCGCCGGATCAAGATCCAGCGTCCATTGCGCCTGACCGTCCAGATCAACGAGAACACGCTGGCTGCCCTAGCCGCCAGCAAGCCTTTCGCCAAGCTGGACAAGGAGGAGCAGAACGGGTGGCTCACCCTGCTCCGCAAGTACCTGGGCCAGACGCACCCCTACGCATGGCTGGCCACCTTGCCAGCGCTCGCCAAGAACGCCGGATTGGGCAAGGTTGGCAAGCCGTTGGCCAATGCCCTGGAAGCCTCGCTGGGCGTGCGCGACCAGGATGCGCCGGAAGTGTTGGATGAGGAGGGCAACCCTGTACCGGACAAGGAGCTGGAAGACTTCGAGTCCGTGCCACTCGCCCGGTCGATCAGCGATTACATGGACGCGGAAGTGCTGCCGCATGTGGCCGATGCCTGGGTGGACGCCGAGTACACCGACGAGCGCGATGGCCAGGTGGGCAAGGTCGGCTACGAGATCAACTTCAACCGCTACTTCTACAAGTACGTCCCACCGCGCGATCTGCACGAGATCGACGCCGAGTTGAAGGTGGTGGAAGCAGAGATTGCCGCGCTGCTGGATGAGGTGGCGGAATGATGCCTCTTTCTGCCGTCCGCCAAATGAAAGACTCTGGCATCGACTGGGTAGGCCAAGTTCCGTCTCACTGGTCGGTTCGCCCTTTCTACTCGTTTGCCGCGGAAGTCGACCATCCGAACACTGGATTGAAAGAGAAAAACCTCCTCTCGCTTAGTTATGGCCGCCTTGTTCGCAAGGATATGGATCGCCTGGAAGGTCTTACTCCAGCTAGCTTCGAGGGATACAACATCATCGAGGCAAACGACATCGTATTCCGTCTCACTGATCTACAGAACGACAAGACCAGCCTTCGGTCAGCTCGCTCGCCGGAGCGCGGGATCATCACTTCTGCCTACGTGACCGTACGTCCGTCGGCGAGTCCCCGCTTCTTTGAGTACCTCATGCGGGCTTACGACACTACCAAGGTGTTCTACGGCATTGGCGGCGGCATTCGGCAGTCAATGAAGTTCGACGATCTCAAGCGGCTACCTGTTTTGGTACCGACTGTGTCCGAGATGGATGCCATCGCCTCCCACCTCGACCGCGCCACCACCCGCATAGACGCCCTGGTGGCCAAGAAGACCCGTTTCATTGAGCTACTGCGCGAAAAGCGCCAGGCCCTGATCACGCATGCCGTGACCAAGGGGCTGGATCGCGATGTCGCAATGAAGGACAGCGGCGTGGAGTGGCTGGGTGTGGTGCCGGCGCATTGGGATGTGGTCCAAAGTCGGCGATTGTTCTCGGAACGAAACGAGAAAGCCCGCGCCGATGATCAGCAGCTCACGGCATCGCAGAAATACGGGCTCCTTCCGCAAGCTGAGTTTATGGAGCGAGAAGGACGCCGAATCGTAGTTGTGCAGAAAGGACACGACATCCTGAAGCGGACGCTACCCGGCGACTTTGTTATCAGCATGCGTAGCTTCCAAGGCGGACTCGAGCTCTCTGAGTATGAGGGCTCAGTAAGCTCGGCCTACGTGCCGATAACGCCCATAAAGTGGGTGGTTCCAGCCTATTTCCGATGGGCATTCAAGAGCATCACTTACATTCAGGCACTGCAGGCCACATCTGACCTGGTACGCGATGGCCAAGCGCTTCGGTTCGAGAACTTCACTAAGGTGCCGTTGCCGCATGTGCCCGTAGACGAACAGATAGCCATTGCTGATTTCCTCGACCGCGCCACCACGCGCATCGACACCCTGATCGCCAAGACCGAGCGCTCAATCGAACTGCTGCGCGAACACCGCACGGCCCTCATCACCGCTGCCGTCACCGGCAAGATCGACCTGCGCCCCGCGGCCTAAGGACACCTCATGCAAACCGCCCTCACTGACACCGCCCACCGCGAGAAAGAGTTCGAGAACTACATCGTCAAGCAACTCATCGCGCGCGGATGGAAGGTGGGCGACACCTCGGGCTACGACCAGAACCACGCTCTCTACCCCGAGGACCTGGTGGCCTGGATCCAGGAAACGCAGCCCACGAAATGGGCGAAGCTCGTGGCGAGCAATGGCGACAAGGCGACTGCCACGCTCATGGATCGGTTGAGCCAGGCTTTGGAGAAAGACGGCACCGTCCATGTCCTGCGTCGCGGGGTGAAGATCGCGGGCGCAGGCGAAATCAGTCTGAGCGAAGGCTTGCCCGAGGATGCACGCGACCCGACGGCCTGGGATCGCTACAACGCCAACATCCTGCGCGTGGTGCCGCAGCTCATGTACCGCCCTGGCAGCACGTTGGCCATCGACCTGGTGTTCTTCATCAACGGTCTGGCCGTGGCCACCGTGGAGGTCAAGACCGACTTCACCCAGTCCGCAGAAGCGGCCGTCACCCAGTACATGGACGACCGCCTGCCGATGGATCCGGCGACCCGCAGGAAGGAGCCTTTGCTGACGTTCCAGCGGGGCGCGGTCGTCCACTTCGCCATGTCGGACAGCGACATCCAGATGTGCACCAAGCTGGATGGCAAGAACAGCTATTTCCTCCCCTTCAACCAGGGGCGCGATGGCCGCAAGGGCAATCCAATCCGCGAGGATGGCGAGTATCCGGTCGCCTACTTCTGGGAGAAGATCTGCGACCGTGACAACTGGCTGCGGATCTTCCACAGCTTCGTGTACACGGAGAAGAAGGAGGTCGTCGACCTGGCCGGCAACCACAAGAAGAAGGAAACGCAGATCTTCCCGCGCTTCCACCAGTGGAAGGCCGTCACCCGCATGATCGAGGACGCCAAGGGCAAGGGCCCTGGCCAGTCCTACCTGTGCGAACACTCGGCAGGCTCCGGCAAGACCAGCACCATCGCCTGGACGGCGCATGACCTGATCCGCCTGCGCACCGATGCCGGCGCCAGCCTATTCCATTCGGTCATCGTGGTCACCGATCGCACGGTGCTTGACAAGCAGCTCCAGGACGCCGTCCAGCAGATCGACCACCAGAAGGATCTGATCGCCGCCATTGGCGAGAAGGACACTGGCCTGAGCAAGTCCAAGGAGCTGGCCGAAGCCCTGGAGCGCGGCACCCCCATCATCGTAGTGACGATCCAGACCTTCCCCTACGCGATGGAGCAAATCCTGACCAACGGGAAGCTGGCCGATCGAAACTTCGCGGTCATCATCGACGAAGCCCACACAAGCCAGACCGGCACGGCGGCCTCCAAGCTGCAGGCCACGCTCGCCCTGCGCGATGCCAAGGCGATGGAAGGGCTCACCGTGGAAGAGCTGCTGGAGAAGATCCAGTCCTCGCGTGCCCGCCCCAAGAACGTGTCCTATTTCGCGTTTACGGCCACGCCCAAGCACGCAACACTCATGCTGTTCGGGACGCGCCCTGACCCGACCAAGCCAGCCAGCAAGGACAACCTGCCGTTCTCGTTCGACAAGTACCCCATGCGCCAGGCCATCGATGAGGGGTTCATCCTGGACGTGCTGGAGGGCTACCTGCCCTACAAGACCGCGTTCAACCTGGCCGAGCCTGCCAAGGACGGCAAGCGCGTGGAGGGCAAGGCCGCCAAGCGCGCCCTGGCCAAGTGGATGTCGCTGCACGCCACCAACGTCACCCAGAAGGTCGAGTTCATCGTCGAGCACTTCGCGGCCAATGTCGCCCCGCTCCTGGGCGGGACGGCCAAGGCCATGATCGTGACCTCCTCGCGCGCCGCCGCCGTCCGCTACAAGAAGGCGTTCGATGCGTACATCGAGGCCAACCCCAAGCACAAGGCGTTCCAGGCCCTGGTGGCGTTCTCCGGCTCGCTGACGGGCAAGGAAGTGATGCACGCTTCCGACGAGCAGTTGAAGGACGATCCGTTCGCAGCAGCTGAAGACGAGCAGTTCACCGAAGCCACGATGAACACCAGGCAGTACGGCTCGGATCTGCGCAAGGTGTTCGACCGTCCCGAGTTCCGGGTCATGATCGTGGCCAACAAGTTCCAGACCGGCTTCGATCAGCCCAAGCTGTGCGCGATGTACCTGGACAAGAAGATCGCCAACCCGGTGGAGATCGTCCAGACGCTCTCGCGCCTCAACCGCACCACCGCAGGCAAGGACACCACGTTTGTCGTGGACTTCGTCAATGATCCGCAGTCCATCCTGGATGCGTTCGCCCTGTACGACGCAGGCGCCAAGATCGAGAAGGCCCAGGATCCCAACGTGGTCTATGTGCTGCAGGGCGATCTGGACAAGGCCAACATCTACACCCAGAGCGATGTCGAGACCTACACGGCGGTGCGCTTCAAGTCAGCCGCCGCCTACACCGCGGGCGACGACGCGATACACAAACAGCTCTATGCGGCCACCAGCGTGCCCACCCAGCGTTTCAACGATGCGCTAGCCGCCGCCCGCAACGCCATCCTGGCGGCCGAGAAAGACTTCGAGCACGCCAAGGGCCAGGGCAACGAGGCCGGCATGAAGGCCGCCGACGCCAGGCGCGCGACGGCCGCGGAAGATCTCCAGAGGCTGCTGGACTTCAAGTCGGGGTTGTCCCGTTTCGGCACCCTGTACACCTACATCGCACAGACGATCGACTTCGGCGATCCGAGCCTGGAGGCATTTGCCAGCTTCGCCCGCCTGCTGTCCAAGCGCTTGAACGGTGTCCCGCCTGACCAGGTCGATGTGTCCGGTTTGCTGCTGACGGGGTTCGACATCAAGCCGAAGGACAAACCCGCCTCGGGTGGTGGTGATGATGGTGATGATGATCAGGCCCTGATCCTGCAGCCCGTGGGCCCAGGTGGTGGTGGCCTGCCCCCGGTACCCGTCTACTTGCGCCAGGTGATCGCCAAGCTCAACTCGATCTTCGGCGAGGCAACGGCACTGACCGACAAGGTGGCCCTGGTCAACCATGTGGCCGACATCGTGCGCGAGGACGCCAACACGGTGGCCCAGGTCAAGAACAACACGCGCGACGTGGCCATGGCCGGCAACATCAAGGGCTCGGTCCAGTCGGCCCTGGTGCGCGCCCTGGACTCGCACAGCACGCTGGCAGCCCACGTGTTGAAGCATGACCAGCAGGCACTGGCCCCGCTCGTCGGGCTGATCTACGACCTGGTCAAGGCGGGGCAGAACCTTGATCGCGCGGAGTTGGGCGGTTGACTAGCGACGTGACGGACGAACAACCCGCCCCCGAGGAAGCACAAGCGCTGCCTGTGCCGTTGGAGGCTATCCCTGCACCCTCGGCGGAGGTTCTGCGCAAGAACCCGTGGCGCAATCCCGCGCAATGGGAAGTGTGGGCGGATCGCGAGATCCAGGGACTATCTCGCTCGTTCAATCACCTGTTGCCGTTCGACATGACGTTGAGTCGACCGGCAACAAAGGATGGCAAGCACCCCGCGATGGCCATCGACATCCGCGTGGTGTTCGACTGCCACGTCGTCACCGAGGCGTTCGACCCTCAAATCCATCCAAGCCCTGTACCTGCTGAGGAAACCTGGTACGACGCGAGCAACGCGATGCGGGTGTATCACGCCGACCGATACCAGCGGTCGCAAGGCCTTCCGCAGTTGCTCAAGGACATGACCACCGGAAAAAACCCTCGTTGCTTCGAGACGACCCGCAACAACTTGATGGTGCTGGAGCGGCAAGGCAATGCCCAATCCATCGAGTACTACCACGTGTTCTTCGATCTCTACCGATCGCCACGTGTCCAAGGAAGCGGCGCGCGTCTGATCCTGTACGTGCAGAGCGCCTATCTCAAAGATGTGCCCATGCGCTCCCGGCGCACCGACTCCACGCTCTTCGCAGCCGTCTGCGCGAAGAAGATGGGGCTCTAAGTCAGCCAAGCCCCCCCAAAACAAAAGCCCCGCGATGCGGGGCCTTTGTTTGTAGCGGACCGGGATCCTCTTACCAGCGTATCGCTAGGCCAGTAGAACTGGCGGGCGCCTCCTGGTTACCGGCTAGGGGGGCAGGAAGAAATCTACATGAGCAGGGGGGCGAAAGCAACCACCAGACCCATCCCGTTCAGGTTTCTCCACCGCGGTCAAGCTGCGGTATAACCATTATACAGAACGCACAGCCCCCTCTTCGGCGACCCACCTGACCTCCCTACGGCGGCATGCCTGCCGGCTCAGCTTGCGGTGCCTGAACAAGTTCAAGCTCCCCCTGAGGAGGCTCTGGCGGCAATGGCAAATCCTGCATCCGCACCGTCTTCAGGCCATTCGCCGTGGCCCTAGCGATCAGCTTCTTATCGTCGGTGTAAAGCGTGTGCGCCCCAGCCACCTTGGCAATGGCCAGGATCTGACGGTCGAACTTGACCTTGGCCTTGGTGTCCTTTGGCCCCAGCTTCTTACCCATCGTGGGGTCGTTGAGACACGCACACTCAACAGCGGCGATCTGATCAAACGAGACGACAGAGAAGGCCGACGAATGGCTTATCTCCCCCAGGAGCTGAACCTTTCCAGGCCCCGCACTGACCATCAACTCGGCCAAAACTGGTGTAGGCACAACCACGCGAACACCAGCCTCGCTGAGGTTGTGGAGCAACAGCTCAACCCGTTCCCGGCACTTCGGAATGGGTTCGCCATCATCGCCAAGCGGGGCACTGGCGTCTGGTTGCAGGATGAAAAGCAGGGTTGCGGTGTCTGCAACAACCATCAGTCGTCATCCCTCTCTTGCGCAAGTCGCTGCCAAGCGTCAGGCAGCCAAGTCTCGGAAGAAGACAGCGCCCGGATCCGACCCAGCGTGTCCATCAGGGACTCTGCCCGCAGTTCCTCGAACTGATGCGCCTTGAGCCCGTCATAAGACCACTCGCCATCATCGTTTCGCGTCGCGCGAACGGTGCCTGTCAGCCTGATCACGCCCTCGAAAAGATGAGGGGCAAGCTCGCGAGCCAGCCCCCTGGACACTTCGAAGCTCCATGTCTGGCCTTCGGCGTCCTGGATCGAGGCGTGAGCAGTCTTGTCCTTACCACCAATACGGACCAGCTGACCGTCTCGGGAAAAGGCTTGAGTGAACGGCCCCAACTTCGGAGGCCGGGGTTCCTTGCGTCCAGGGAACGCGAGGATATTGCTGTTGTTGAGCTTGAGCGTCCCTTCCGCGTTGTCGCTGCGGAGCATTTCATTCAGCTTCCGATAGCGGTCACCGCGCGTACCACGCACGCCCATTCGAGCTTCGTTGACGTTGTTTCGAACCTTGGTGACGGCGGGCCGCTCAACCTTGACCGCCAGCTTGGCGCTGCCTTTCGTGATCTTCTCGAAGTGGACGTTGCCCTCTTCGCCCAGCATGGCTGCCAGTTCAGCCATATACGCCGCCAACCGAGCCATAGGGATGGTCTCGGGGGTGAAGGCGTCTATACGGAATACGTAGCGGTCATCGTCCAGCATGAGTAACTCTGGCGGGCTGGCGGCGGGGCTATACAGAAACACCGTAGCATCGCACCGGTCGAGATTGAAGCCTTCCATATTCAGGTTCGACCTGGACCTGGGGCCCGACCAAACGGCCGCCACTAACCCCCTGGCGCCCCGCCGCTCCCCTGCTACCTAGGCACCAGGGGGTTAGAACGGGATCTCTTGGTCGTGCCCTTTTAGGTTCGGCGGCTTCGGCTTCGGGATCTCAGGCTGGGTCTTCAACAAGCCGGGTAGCTTGCGCGGCTTGAGTTGTTCCCCTGGCTTGAGTTTCAGGGCTTCCTCAAACAACTCTTCCCCACGCTCGCGATCCTGGAACCGCGACTCATTCCAGTCGATGTCCTCGAACGCCGTCTCCAGGTCGATGCCCAGCGCCACCTTGCGTTGCAAGGCGCCAAACGTCTTCTTGTGCTTCTCGCCGTGGATCCGGTCCAGCGCATCGTGCAGGTCATCGACTTTTCTGGCGCGGTCCTTCACCCGGTCTTGCATGGCTTTGACTTCAGGGCCTGAGCGGGTCCGCTGGATTTCGAGCAGCTCCTCCAACAACGCCTGCTGGCGCTGAACGATGATCTTCCTGCGCTCCTTGGCGCGTCCCCGGAAGCTGGACAACCATGGGCTGGCCTCACGCAAGCGCAGATCAATGAAGGCTGCCTTGGCACCGCCGACGTAGTCCTTATCCAGCCAGGCGGTCATTTCACGCTGCGCCTGAACCCGCGCCGCTGGCGTTGTCGGTGTCAGGATGGCCAGGCGCTCCCGTACCCGTTCCAACTGCTTGACCGCCGTGTCGTACCCGCGCTTGAGCGACTTACGGACGTACTCGTCGACTTGGTCCGACAACCCCTCGTAGCCGTCAATCACACCGCCAGGCGCAAGCAGCGTTTCCTGTTTGGCCATCTCCCTGCCACGTTCCTCGTCGCAAATGTCTTTCCAGCGCACCATGGCCTGGTTGAAGTCGCGCCCAGCGCGGGCGATCTCGTTGGCGTGATCCAGCGCTTCGTTGGTCTGCCGAACCATGGCCGCCTGCACGCCCGCATCGATGGGGTGCTCGGACTCGCCCAGGATTGTTGGCAACTGTTGCTCCAGTTGCTTGGCCACCGGGATTGCGCTCTTGCGCCTGGCCAGCTCCTTGACCGTTTCCTTCTCGCCCCACTCGTCCAGGGCACTGGCCAACCGCTTGGCACCTTCGGGTGTGGCGAACGCGTGGAAGTTCTCCTTGGTCCGCGTCATGGCCACCAAGCCCATGTTGCGATCGATCCTGCCACCCCCTGCCAGCCAGTACGTGGCATCGGCACCCAGGCCCTGGGCACTGTGCGCTGTCCGTGCATAGGCATAGCCGATGTGGGGGAACTTGTCGGTATCGACCTTCACCTTGCGTCCGTCGTCCAGCGTGATGGAGATGACATGGCCACCCTTCCGGTTCTGGCGTATTCCGGTCACCGTGCCGATATCGTTGTTGTTCCACTCGCGGCTTTGGGTCTTGCGATCTTTTCGAGCGTTGCTCTGGAAGCGGATGCGCTCGCCAATACAGACCTCCAGCTCCCGCTGGTGCTCGCCCTTGCCCAGGCTCAGCATCGTGCTCGTACGCTCCCACAGGACGTTCTGCTCTTTGAGGCCCTGGCGCACGACGGTGTCCACGGCCTCGCCATCCAGGTGGGTGTTGACCACGATCAGCTTGTTGCGAACGTCGCGCTGGTCTTCCAGGTACGCCTTGGCCAGCGCCTTGATCTGGTGCTTGGCGGTTTTGAGCATGCCCTTGGCCAGCATCTCGTTGACGATGTCCTCGCCGGTCTTCTTGTCGTTGTAGAACGACTCGGCCAGCGACCGGGCTTCCAGGTTGCGCTGGCGCTGGATCTGGGTGATTTCCGCCGCCCCAAACGACTCGCACAACTGCGAGAAGGGGCTGCCCGCCTCGATGGCCTGCAACTGCTTGGGGTCGCCGACGGCCACCAGCTTGCCGCCCGCCCGATCCACATGCTGCTGGATCCGGCGGAACGTCTTGGCGCCCACCATGCCCGCCTCGTCCAGCACGATGACATCCATGGCCGAAAGCGACAGCTTGCCGTTGTCCAGGGCATGCAGCAGCTCGGCGGTGTTCATGCCGTCGATCTCGGCTTCCTTCTTGAGGTTGTCGGTGGCCGCCTGGCTGGTACTGGTGCCAATGACGCGCCGCCCCGCGGCCTTGAAGGCGCGCACGTAGGCGCCCGCACTGGCGCTCTTGCCCGTGCCGGCCCGCCCGATGATGCAGGCAAGCCCCCCGGTCTCGCAGGCCACATGGAACACGCTGGCCTTCTGCTCGTCGGTCAGCTGCACAGGCTTCTTCAACGTCTTGGACATGGCGGCCTCATGGACCTCGATGGCCATGGCCACCGCCCTGCGGTTGAGCCGGATCTCCTGCTCGTTGGCGCGCGCCCGCGCGGCCGGCAGCACGTCTTCCTCGATGTACCAGTGCGTGCGCGAACACCAGCGTTTGTGCCCGAGCTTCGAGTCATCGCTCAACCGGATGATCTTGCCCTCGGCTTCCCATTGGGCCAGCAGGCGGTCGGCCTCCTGGGGGACATCGACATCGCTGTCCAGGGGCAACTCGCGGGCCATCTTGGCAATGAGCGACGAGCGGTTCCAGTGACTCTCCATGGCGTGCATGTCGTCGAACCAGCCCTCCGGTCCCTTGTTCGTTTCCAGCTCGACGCTGGCACGCCCCAGGATGGCCTTCGTCTTGTGGAACAGGCCCGGCGTGAGTTCGGCCATGGCTTCCATCTTCTCGCGCGCGTTGCCGATGACCTGGCCGGCACTTAGCTCCTTGTTCTTTCGGCTCGACTTGGCCACGTCAGTGGCGGTGATCTTCTTGTTCGTCAGCCGGGCCTTCGCCAGCCCCTCTTTGATCTGTTTCCGCCTCGTGGAGAAGGCATCGCATACCTCCTGGTCCACGCCCGCGATGACGTTGGCAACCTTGCCCGTGTCGCGTCCGTGCGCGTCCAGCAACCGCTTTCGTTCGATCCCCAGGCCCATGGCCTGCATGCCGCGGGCGAGCTCGCGGGCGAATACTTCCTGGGCAGCTTCCTGCAGGCTGCCGCTACTCCGCATAAGGGCGCGCGGATCAATGGTGCGGAACTTGCCCTCCTTGTCCAGGGCCACGTTGGCCACCACCGCATGGCAATGCCACTGCGGCTCGCCTTCCCGGTTGTCGATATGGTCGACAGCCCGCACGATCAGGCCGTCGATCCCGACATGGCGATGCCCACCTGTCCCGGCACGGGTGTTCAGGCCATCGGCGATCAGCGCCAGGGCCTTGCCCCGCGCTCGGTGGAACGCCTCGGTCATCTGCCGGCGCTCTTCGGTGTTGGCGGCCACGAACGCCAAGCTGTATTCCTTGCGTGGCGAGAAGGTCATGTCGAACGCCATGCATCGTCCGGCCTCGCCCGCGTTCTGGACCAGCTTCTCACCCGTGGTCGGGTGGTAGCCGGCAAGCAGCTTGGCCAGGTCCTTGTTCTGGTCGTCTTGCGTGCGCCCAGGCGGGTTCAGTCCAAGGCGCGCAACGGCGGGGCTGTCCAGCCACTCGGCCGGCGGCAAGGGCGACAGGTCGTTCTGGTCCTTGCCATCCTGCGCGTAGTACGCGCCCGTCGTTTCCAGGTACTTGCGCACCGCGCCGGCACTGCCGTCGTGGAGGAGCGTGAGCTTGGTCGACTTGAGGATGGCCATGGCAGCGCGTCCTCAGTTCGGCTTGTCGGGCGGCTCCCGACGGCTCAGGGGGCTGTCCAGCGTGTCGCCATCCAGGATGCGCAGGAAGCCATTGACGCCCCGCACGCACTCGTCCCGGATCGCGAGCAGCAGGTCGGTGGCTTCCATCCCGGACACCTTCGTGCTGGGAATGGCGGGCGGCTTGGCCAGCTGGTTCAGCATGACTTCCATGGTAGCCAGGCGCTGCAGGAGCGCCATGGGCATCGCCTCTTCCGGGTTGATCGGGGTCAGCGCACGCGTTCTGGCGTAGGCGTCTGGCGAAAGGCCAGCGCGCTTTGCGGCTTGCAGGAAGGTTTGTTCCTCTTCGCCACTGAGGCGGAAGCGGATTTGCGTGCTCATGGTGGGTAGATCTGTGAGGCCTACTCCAGCATGCGGCGGGCACCGTTTTCCGCAAGCCCTCCGGGGTGAGCAAGGCTCCTGGCGTGTGATTTCAACGCTTTGGCTCGCAGAAAGCGCTCTTTTTGCTCACCTCAGGTGCATTCGTGTATTGCTGCTTGTCAGCAATGTCCTAGCCATCGCTCTGCGATCGACAGCTTTAGCGTCGATCGTTCGACGACTGACATGTTTCACCGTCAGTCGTCGCCGCCAGCCAAAATCCACCAGCGCGCCTCACCCGTTCAACGCTACCTGCCCCCATCAAACGCCAGCCCGCTCCACCAGTCCAACAGCCAACCACCCTCCAAAGCCATCGTCAGCCTGCTCACCAACTTGCCAAATGCTTCACCTGCCGCACACTGCCTCTAACGCCCCACCGCCTCGCGCCATGCCTGTCCCGCAACCCTATGCCCCCGATGTTGCCGCCAAGCTTGCCGCCGATGTCGTCTCGCGTCTTCCGCCCCGCTTCGCCCATACCGATGCTGATCGTGTTCGCCTGACCCGCGACCTTGCCGCCTTCCTGAGCCGTTGCGCTCCGACCAAGCCAGCCCCCATCGCTCCACCGACTGACCGCGACAACGAGATGTCGCCCTGACCTGTTGCGTCTGACTTCGCAAAAGTCGATGCCGCCCTCGCGTTGCTCGGGCGGCATGTGCTGTCGCGACTTCCGTCGCGACGTTCGCCCAAGAGCATTTGCCGCCTGACGGCGGCGGGACAACTGGGCCGCTGGCGCGGCTGCACTCGGGCCTCGGCTTCCGCCGTCGGCCGTCACCCTTGCGCGATCGCGGCTTTCTTTCATGGTGTTGGCATCCCCACGCGATAGGTGACGCCATGACAGACATCGACCCGACCCAGATGAAGCAAATGGCATTCGGCACGCCGAAGCAGGCACAACCACCGGCAAATGGCACAGCCAAACCGAATGAGGACCAGAACAGCACGGATGCCGGTTCGGCCCAGGGAGGAGCACAAGCCGCGACTGTGCCGTCGAAAGGTTCCAGCAAGGGAGCAGCGGCGAGGCCAACCAAGCCAGCCAAAGCTTCACCGGCCACCACAAAGCCCCGCAAGCGTAGCGACCGCGTCGAGGAACCAGACATGTCAGTGGCCACCGCCATCGCCCAAGGGCTCTCCAAGGAGAAGGTCGACGACCTGCTGGATCAGTGGAAGAAGTACCGCCGGCAGCAAGCCAACGACGAGGCCAAGGCAGCAGCGGATCTACTCCAGGCGCAGGTAGACAGTGCACGCCGCAAGATCGCCGACGAACTCCTGAGGTTGGCCGATGGTTACGGCTGCTCCATGGAGGAGGCTAAAGCCATCTACGCCGAAGCGCTGGCCGCCAAGTTCTCGGACAAGGTCAAGGGGAAGTGACCATGAACTTGCTTGCCAAGGTCAAACAAGATGCCATCCGCTGGGACACAGCTGCACTTTTCAGTGCAGCTGTGGGCGGGTTCCTGGGCGCTATGGCCTATGACCTTCTGTCACGTCTGCTTTCTTGATCGCCGCATCAATCTGTTTCTGGGTCTGCCCGCCACCCTTTGTTGCATGGCGGTATAGCGCGAAGGCGACCAAGACAATCACCACAACCACGACAACCTTCCACCAAGGGTTCCCGTTACCGCCGCTGTTGCTCATCGGTCATGCCTCTTACGTTCGGTAGCGATGACTATCTCACTCTCGACCGCGCAGTGCTCTCATTCGCTCGAAGTGAGCTTTCATGCCCTCCCGTTCGCACACTCACCACCGCTTGGCCCACGGGTCGTCGATCGCCCGTAGAAACTTTCTCAGGTGTTCCGCCCGCTGTTCCAGGTCCCACAGTTCGTGGCGTAGCTGCGCCCGTTCCGACTCCTGTCTGAGCAGCCGCGTCTTTCGCGGATGGGGGTACTGGATCCGAGCCTCGTTCCACTGCTCCAACTCACGGAACGGGAAGTGCTTGTGCTGGTTCTTTCCCGACCCCGTGGCCAGCGCCTTGTAGACCGGCGGCCCATCACCGCTCTCAACCAACAGGAAAAGTGTCCTGACAGATACTCCTAGGTACCGCGCCGCGGCCTTATTCGATAGGCTCGCCACCAAGCCTTGCTTGGCGTCCAGGATCTCCTGGTCAACCTTCGATTGCTTGACACTCGTCTCGTTGGCCATTGTTGCCCTCCTGGTTCCGGATCACCGTAGACACGCTAGACGGATGGCTAGGCGGTGTCGGCTGTCGCCTTCTTCTGCAGCGCCGCGATCAACCCTTGCCGGGTCTCTTCGTCCAAGCCTGCGATCAGCCGGACCAACTGGTCCTGCTCGTCGGCGGCACCCTTCTGCTGGGTGGCCGCGCGCAACTTGTTGGCCACGTTGGCCGGGGTCGTGTGGTAGTAGTGCATGACCATGCCCAGGGTCTTGTGGCCGGAGAACCGGGCGGCGTCCTGCGGCAGCAGCACCCCGGTGATTTCGGTCATGCGACTGTGGCGCATGCTGTGAAGCTTCTCGTTGCGGATGCGCGTGATCTGGGCGGCCAACAATCCCGCCTGCTCCTGGTCGCCTTGCCGCTCGGCTTCTTCCAGTCGCCCTTCCAACTTCGACACCGCCCGATCGCGAAGGCGCGACCAAGCGGCCGTCAGTTTGTCCTGCGAGCCACCGAACACGCGCCCCCTCAACCGCCCCGCCCGCAGGTCGCGCGCCAGGTCGTCCGGCGTTCCCAGATCGGCCATCAGCTGCTCCCGCACCGTGCGCCGTGCCCGCATGCGCTCCCGTTCGGTCGCAGTCTCCCAGTCGCCATCCAGGGCCTCGCGCGCTCGGTCGTCCAGTTCGCCCGTCATGGCGCGCTGAGCGAGCACCCAGGCACGCGCGATCAGCAAGGGGCGCACCCCGTCCTCCGTTTCACTGCCACCGACCAGCAACGGGATTTCAATGTCGGTCGGCTGGCCGGTCGGGGTTTTGACGTCACGCAGCAAGGCGACCCACTCCCGATCCTCGGGCGTGCGCTGCAACCGGGCTTCCTTGGGCGGAGTGATGTCGCGCCATTCCAGCTTGTGGGCGTTACCGCGTCGCGCGGCGGTCGCCCGACACCAGTAAAGCCCGGCCACGGTGGTGGGTTCCATGACCTTGTCCGGGTTTCGGTTGGTCGTCTGGATCTGCCCCAGGATCAGTGCCCAGTCCTCGTCGGTGATGATCTCGGGGCTCTTCGACTTTTCCGGCTGCTTCCACTTGATCGTGTCGGTCGGCAGCGCATCGTGCGGCCACCAGGCCCGCTCGACCCGCTCCATGCGCCCGTTGTGCTTCTCAAACGACGGGCGACGACGCCACACGTCCCTACCTCGCCTGAAGACCCGCACGAAGCAGACCATCCTGCGGTTGGCGGTGTTCTGGGCCACGCGCGTGGCCATCTCGTTGGCCACGTCTTCCAGCGCGCGCTTGTCCACCGCCGTCGGGTGCCAGGACATGATCCCGTGGGCCTGCTCCCGCAACACCTGGACGGCGTGGTCCCGATCCCACTTGGCCGCCGACCACTTCGTATCGAGCACCTGGGCGCCCATGCGCGGTCGATTGAATGGCGCGGGGATAGGTGGCGACTTCTGCCGCTTGGGTGGGCTGTACGTTTCGCCTCGCTTCGCTGCCGCCCGGCTGAGGACTTCCTGCCTGGCCGTCCACGTCGTGTCGGCAACGCACACGCCGCGCGGCAAGCCGCCGTCCAGGCGCTGGCAGGTTTCCGCCTCAGCCTGGCGATAGATCTGCAGCCACTCGGCCTTCTTGGGGTCGAGGCACTGCGCTTCTTCGTTCTGGATCCGGGCGGCGCGCTCGCGCGGGCTTTCGGGTGCGTGGTCCAGCAGCGGCACCACCGCCCAGGTCGTCCACTCCTTGCCCTTCTCGCGTGCATCGTGGGCAACCCGCGTCAGTGTGGCGTCCGCGATGTACTGGGTGAACCAGTGGCCCAGCATGTCGTCCTGCTCGTCCTGGCGCTGACTGGCGTCCTGGCCATGGATGTCCTTGGCTTCCAGGTTGTCGGTGCGCCAGCGGCGGACGGCGATCAGGACGGCCTTCTCGGTCGCCTGCGCGTCTCTAGGATTGGTGAAGTACGGCATGGAGCCGGAGTTCTTCTGCGCGCCACCCGGCAGGGTGATCTTGGCCAGCAATGCGCCGCCACTGCCATCCGCCCACACGCGCTTGTAGATGCCCTGCTCGACGCGCTTCCAACCGTCGGTGCGGGCCTTTTTCTTTGCCATGATGGTGTCCCCTGCAAACCACCCGAAACCGGCGTACGGCTTCCAATAATCTTCCAAGCCGCCCGATGGAAGATTACATCTATTTGATTTGCAAAGGTGTAAATCTGGTTACAGTCGCAACACCAACGCGCCCACGATCATGCTGGCCGAGCGCGCGGCCGCGCTGATCCTCGGCCAGGACGCTCCGCCGCGGCCACGATGAGAGTCCCGACGGAAAAACCAGGAATATCAAAGCGATGCCCATTCATTTTCTCGCCGTTTGTGCAATCGCAAAGAGCGGCGCTAGAATCGCCGACAGCCTTAGCTAGCAGGCATCGATCACGATGAAAGACAACAGCAGACGCCGGCATTTCCGTCCGGTGGCATCGGGATTGCTCGGTGTGTTGATGCCCTTCGCACTGTCGTCCACCGCCCAGACCCCATCCACCCCGCAGCCGCTGCCGGAATCGGCGCCGCAGTTGCCGGTGAACCTGGAAAACGCGCCGATGCAGTCGCCGACGCAGCCGATGCCCTACCGGGCGGCGCTGCGCCCGGACCAGGTGCAGGCCCTGCCCGACGGCTTCAATGTCGCCGCCATCGAATCGATGGCCGAGCAGCTCACCTACGGCAACCGCGTGCCCGGCATCGCCATGGCGATCGTGCAGAACGGCCGCATCCTGTCCGCGCGCGGCTTCGGCGTCACCGACATCGGCAACCCGCAGCCGGTCGATGCGCATACCGTGTTCCGCCTCGCCTCGCTGTCCAAGGCGTTCGCCGGCACCATGGCCGGCCTGCTGGTCAACGACGGCACCCTGCGCTGGGACAGCAAGGTCACCGACTACATGCCGGGCTTCCAGCTGGCCACGCCCGAAGCGACCAGCCGGCTCACCGTGGCCGACGTGCTGAGCCATCGCGTCGGCCTGCCGTACAACGCCTACGACCGCGACATCGAAGCCAACGCCGACTACTACACGCTGACCCGCAAACTCGCCAGCGCGCCGCTCAAGTGCGAGCCGGGCGACTGCTATGCGTACCAGAACGTCGCCTTCAGCCTGATCGGCGATGTGGTCTACGCCGCCTCCGGCAGCTTCTACGAGCAGGCGGTCGAACGCCGCATCTTCAAGCCGCTGGGCATGAACGATGCCAGCCTCGGCCTGGCCGGCATCCAGGCCAGCCCGCGCTGGGCACATCCGCACGTGCGCAGCCGCAACGGCTGGGTGTCGCTGTCGCCCAAGCCCACCTACTACCGCGTCGCCCCGGCCGCCGGCGTCAATGCCAGCGCCAGCGACATGGCGCAGTGGCTGCTGGCCCACACCGGGCACCGTCCCGATGTGCTGCCGGCGCCGTTGCTGGCCACGCTGCACGCGCCGCTGGTCAACACGCCCGGCGAGATGCGTTCCGGCTGGCGCCGCGAGCGGCTGGATTCGGCCGGCTATGCGCTGGGCTGGCGCGTGTTCGACTACGCCGGCCACACCGTGGTGTTCCATGCCGGCGCGGTGCAGGGCTACCGCGGCCTGGTCGCCCTGCTGCCCGAGCGCGATCTCGGCATCGCCGTATTGTGGAACGGCGAGAGCACGCTACCCAGCGGCCTGATGCCCACGATCCTGGATCGCGCCATCGGCCTGCCCACGCAGCGTTGGCTGGATGTGGACACCGACTTCGGCAGCGACAACCTGATGGCCGAGGATGCGCCGGCCAGCGCGCCACGCGGCAAGAAGGGCGTTGCCTCCGGCCGCGCCACCGCCTCCCCGCGCTGACCCGGGCTGCGGCATTCCTTACGGCAAGGCGGCTTCGGCCGCCTTTTTCATGCGGCCCACTCCGCCCTGAAACGGCCGTCCCGCCGCGCTCCATGCGCGGCGCCGTGCAATCGAACGCATGCCCGCGCACGTGCCGGCGTGATCCCGGCCGTGCTCTTCCATCCGCCGCAGAGGGGGTGGATCAAAAAGATGGCGCTGCATCCCGACACCGCGACCTTCGTCGCCGGACCTCCCGCACGGCGTCCTGCAGTCGCACCTTCCCACCGACCCGGCGGGCCTTGCGTCGTTCCATCCAGCGGCCACACCGTCAACGGCCCGGCGTCCGCCCGCGCTGGTCGGAGCGGCGGTGGCAGGCGCGCATAAAAAAACTCCCTCCCCGCTGGGCAGTCGGGGAAGGAGTTCCAGGTACAGCTCAGCGCTGGATCAGATCAGCGGCGCCGGGGTTGCCGGAAGCGCGACCGGGGCCGCCTTCTTCTTGCGGGCAGCCGGCTTCTTCTTGGCAGCAACCTTCTTGGCGGCCGGCTTCTTGGCAGCAGCCTTCTTCGCGACCTTCTTCACCGCCTTCTTCGCGGTGGCCTTCTTGGCAACGGCCTTCTTGGCGACCTTCTTCACCGCCTTCTTGGCGGTGGCCTTCTTGGCGACCTTCTTCACCGCCTTCTTCGCGGTGGTCTTCTTGGCAACCTTCTTCGCCGCCTTCTTCACTGCCTTCTTGGCAGTGGCCTTCTTGGCGACCTTCTTCACTGCCTTCTTCGCGGTGGCCTTCTTGGCGACCTTCTTCACCGCCTTCTTCACCGCCTTCTTCGCGGTGGCCTTCTTCGCGACCTTCTTCACTGCCTTCTTGGCAGCAGCTTTCTTGGCGACCTTCTTCACCGCCTTCTTGGCGGCCGGTTTCTTCGCAGCTTTCTTCGTGGCCATTGGATGGCTCCTCGTCAGTGATCTATGGAATTGAAATGCCCAGTTGAAGCAAATCCGCGGTGTATCGCGGAGGACCGACGATGCGTCAACCGCATCGTGACGGATACAGAAACACCCGCAGCGATTCCCGCCACGGGTGCCATGTCTTGTTCGGGGGTGTTTCGCGGAAGGAAGCGGCTCCTGCTCCACCATCTGTGCGCGTGGCGGACGTCCAGGTTGTGCTTCGCATCTGAATGTTGATCCGGCTCACTCGCTTCCGCAGCAAAGGTCTGCTGGGCGAAACCTAATCACGCTTTTTTTTACTGTCAACTACCCGCGCGCAACTTTTTCCGGAAAGCTTCACGTCGACGGCGCCGGCAACACCCGTCTTCGCCGCGTCCGCATCCTCGGATGATGCCGCTTGCACCGCGCATGCGTTCGCGGTGCAAGCGAAAAACATCGTAAAAAAAGCACTATTCGTTCGCGGCGCGCACGCGCTCCACGCCGCATCGCGCGCGCGCCGCACGTTGACGCGCCGCTCCCGGCGCGTGAAAAAAAAATGCCTCCGGACCCTGCATTCCATCCGCCGCGATCGCACTTTCGCGCACCGCGAGTAACGTTTTGCGCAAACACTTCGCGCCCTTGCGAGCCGTTGCCGCCTTCCCGCTCATCGCGACGAGGACATCCCGGTGCCGCTTCGCCGCCCCGCTCGACCGCCATGCGCGGCCATCGTCCTTCGACAACGACGACCCTTGAACCGACCGATGGATCTGCGCCGTCATGCCGACGATCGCCATCGGCGATACCGAGGACACCGCCATGGCGACAGAGCGGCGACACGATGCGAACGATCCGGACGCCGGAAACAGAAACGGCCGCACTGGGCGGCCGTCCTGTTCGTCCGATGCGACCCGGTCAGTGGTCGTCGTTTTCCAGCAGCTCGGCGTAGTCGTCCGGACCGAGCAGTTCGTTCACCTGCTCCGGCTCGGACATCTCTACGACGAACAGCCAGCCATCGCCGTAGGCGTCTTCGTTGATGGTCTCCGGCTTGTCGGCCAGGGCTTCGTTGACTTCGACCACGGTGCCCGAGATCGGGCTGTAGACGTCGGAGGCGGCCTTGACCGACTCGACCACGGCGGCGGCGTTGCCGGCCTGCACCGTGTCGCCCACGCCGGGCAGTTCGACGTAGACCAGGTCGCCGAGCAGGCCCTGCGCGTGGTCGGAAATGCCGACGGTGGCGCGGCCATTGCCTTCGACGCGGGCCCATTCGTGGGATTTGAGGAATTTGAGGTCGCCAGGGATCTCGCTCATGGAACTGCTCCGGAAGAAACGGTGGACGGGATGGACGCTTAGTTTAACGGACCGCGCGGGACGATGCCCCGCGCGGCCGGGATGGCGATCAGGCGTTGATGCCGGCCTGCGGCTGGCCGTCGCGCACGAACGGGAACTTCACCATGCGCACCGGCACTTCCTTGCCGCGGATGTCCACGCGCACGTCGCCCGGCGCGCCGGCCGGCACTCGGGCGAAGGCGATGGCCTTGCCCAGCGTCGGCGAGAACGTGCCGGACAGGATCTCGCCCTCGCCGTTGGCGGTGAGCACTTTCTGTCCGTGGCGCAGCACGCCCTTCTCGTCCATCACCAGGCCGATCATCTGCCGCGCGTCGCCGGCGGCCTTCTGCGCTTCCAGCACGCCGCGGCCGATGAAGTCCCGGCCTTCGTCCAGGCTGACGGTCCAGCCCAGCGCCGCTTCGAACGGGCTGACGGCTTCGTCCATGTCCTGGCCGTAGAGGTTCATGCCCGCTTCCAGGCGCAGCGTGTCGCGCGCGCCGAGGCCGGCCGGCTTCACGCCCGCGGCCAGCAGCGCGTTCCAGAACGCGACCACCGCCGTCTGCGGCAGCAGCACTTCATAACCATCCTCGCCGGTGTAGCCGGTGCGCGCGACGAACAGCGGCACGCCGTCGGCCGAAGCGACCTCCAGCGCGGCGAAGCGGCCGAGCTTGTCCAGCGCCGCGCGGTCGGCCTCGGCAACCAGGCCGGCGACCAGCGCGCGCGCCTGCGGACCCTGCACGGCGACGATGGCCAGGTCTTCGCGCTCGACGATCTCCACGCCGAAGGCAGCGGCATGCTGGCCGATCCAGGCCAGGTCCTTCTCGCGGGTGGAGGCGTTGACCACCATGCGGAAGAAGTCGTCGCCCAGGAAGTAGACGATCAGGTCGTCGATGACCCCGCCCTCGGCATTGAGCATGCACGAGTACAGCGCCTTGCCGGTGACCTTGAGCTTGTCGATCGAGTTGGCCAGCAGCTGGCGCAGGAACTCGCGGGTACGCGCGCCCTTCAGGTCGACCACGGTCATGTGGCTGACGTCGAACATGCCGGCGGCGCGCCGCACCAGGTGGTGTTCGTCGATCTGCGAACCATAGTGGATCGGCATGTCCCAACCGCCGAAGTCGACCATCTTGGCGCCGAGCGAGCGGTGGGTTTCGTTGAGCAGGGTTTTCAGGGTCATGGCCGTTCCATGCGAGGAAAGGCGCCATTATCCCAGATGGCCGCAGGCAAAGCCCATGGCGGTGCGCCGCCTGCACTGCGGGCCATCGATCGAGCACGATGGCCTGCGGTCCGCAATGGAGCCGGGCAAGCGCAGCGGACAAGAGCGGCGGAGCATCCTCGCCCATCCCCGGGGCCGCTTCCGCACCGGCACTGCGCGCATGCACGGAACCGCTCGCCCGCCGCACGTCTCTGCCGGGTGCGGCGGGCGGGGCGCAGGACGAGCGCGGCGGGGCCGCGCGCGGCCTTTCAGGCTTCCTGCA
>NZ_JASCOS010000057.1:0-23281 GCF_029959705.1 Stenotrophomonas sp. PS02297
GCGCTGGCCACGCCGGGCACGGCGGCCAGCGCGCGCTCCACCCGGCCCACGCACGAAGCGCAGGTCATGCCCTCCACAGGGAACTCCTGCGTCGTTCCGCCCGCATCGACGCGGTTCTGGCTGTTCTGGCTCATCGCCGGCTCACCTGGATTTGTCCATGATGGCGGCATCATGAAGCTTCCCATCATGGGAAGGTCAACACCTCCGGCTCACCAGGCGGCGGCGCTTGACCTTGCCACCATGGCAAGGTCCAGACTGCCCTTCCCTTCAAGGAGAACGCCATGGAACTGCATATCGGGAACATGACCTGCGGCGGCTGCGCGCGCAGCGTCACCGCCACCGTCAAGGAGGTGGACCCGGCCGCGACGGTCGAGATCGACCTGGCCACCAAGCGCGTGCGCATCGCATCGACGCAGCCGGCCGAACGCTTCGCCAGCGCGCTGGACGAAGCCGGCTTTCCGCCGCAGGTGGAGCAGGCCTGATTCCATGCAGCGGGGCGCTGCCCCGCTCTACCGGCCCACGCGCTTCCACACCTCGCGCTCGACGCGACGCCCGCCCTCCCAGCGCTCCAGCGTCCACACATCGCCCTCCAGCGTGTAGCGGAACTCGTAGCGGCCACCGCCCTCCAGCGGATAGGACGCCATCAGCGGCGTCTCCACGTAGCGCGCGCCGTCGCCCTCGTAGGTACCCGAGCCACCAGCCCAGAACGTGCCGTTGCTGGTGGTGGTGAAGGCGAAGCGGCCGTCGGCGAGCACCTTGCTACCGGCCAGGCCGCGGCTGGCGTAGTCCACGCGCGCGCCGTCGCCATCGACGAACTCGCCCGACTGCAGTTGCCAGGCGCCCTGCAGGGGCGCCAGTCCGGAGGCATCGACGCCCGCGATGGAACCCACGCACAGCAGCGTGGCGGCAAGCAGGCGCAAGGTCGGGCGCATCGGCATCGGAGCCTCCATGGAACGGGAAGCGGCATTGTGCGCGGCATCGGCACGGCGCCACCAGCACCGGTTCATCGGCAACTTTTCCGCCATGCCGGGGGCCCTCGTGGCGGGGCGTTATCATGGCCGCCAATCTTCCTCGGCGGCATGCGCGTGCAGACCATCCTCACCCCGGTATCGATCGGCGAACTGATCGACAAGATCACCATCCTGGAAATCAAGGCCGAGCGCATCGCCGACGCGGCCAAGCTGGACAACGTGCGCACCGAGCTGGACGGCCTGTGGCCGCTGTGGCTGCAGCAGCAGGCCGCGCGCCCGGAACTGGCCGCGCTCAAGCAGCAGCTCAAGGCGATCAACGAACGCATGTGGGACATCCAGGACCAGCTGCGCGCCAAGGAAACCGCGCAGGATTTCGGCGATGGCTTCGTCGCCCTGGCGCGCGGCGTCTACGGCACCAACGGCGAACGCGTGGCGGTCAAGAACGAGATCAACCGCGTCGCCGGCTCGGCGCTGGTCGAGGAAAAGCAGTACCAGGGCGAATAGGCCGCCCGGTTTCGCGCAATGAAAAGGCCAGGTCGATGACCTGGCCTGCGTGGGCTGCGGCGTGGCTGCGGTTCAGCGCAGGGTGGCCGCGGCGCTGCGCGCCTGTTCGGCCGGCACCGGTGCGGTCTTGATCGACAGGCACATCGGGCAGACGCTCTCCAGCACCTTGATCGCGGGCCGGTACACCGTATTGCACTTCATGCACTGGACCATTCCAGTCGTGATGGCTTCCATGAGCCCTCTCTTCTTCGTTGTTCGATCCCGCAATATCGCGGCGGCGCCCTGCTTTTTCAAGCCATCCCGCCGGCCACCGGTACAACGCCACGCCGAAACGGCGCATGACGCGGCGCAGACATGGCCGCGCGCACCATGGCCGCACCTTCCGTGCCATGCGGGTGCGCCATGCGCGTGATCATGTTGTGCCTGTTCCTGCTGTCCGGGCTGGCCTTGGCCGTCGGCGGCGGCTGGTTGCTGGCGTTGCGCGGCAGCGCGTTCTACCTGCTCAGCGGACTGGCACTGCTCGCGGTGGCCTGGGGACTGTGGCGCCACCGTCGCTGGGCGGGCTGGCTGTACGCCGGATGGCTGCTGGTGCTGCTGGCCTGGTCGTTGTGGGAAGCCGGGCTGTACTGGTGGCCGCTGGCGACCCGCCTGGGCGTGCCGGTACTGCTCGGCCTGCTGCTGGCCCTGCCCGCGGCGCGCCGCTCCGGGCCGCATGGCTACACCGGCCCGGCCGGCTGGCCGGTGCTGGGCGCGTCGCTGTTGTTGGCGGCGGTGGCGCTGGCCGGCATCCCGCGCCACCTGCACGAGATCCACGGGACCCTGCCGGTGGCCGCCATCACCGGCACGCCCGCGCTCGGCGACAACGCGCCGCCGCCCGGGGAATGGAGCGCCTACGGCCGCAGCGACTATGGCCAGCGCTATTCGCCGCTGGCGCAGATCACCCCGGCCAATGCCGAGCGGCTGCAGTTGGCCTGGCAGATGCGCACCGGCGACGTGCGCCTGCCGCAGGACGTGGGCGAGACCACCTACGAGGCCACGCCGCTGAAGATCGGCAACACGCTGTACCTGTGCACCCCGCACAGCTGGGCGTTGGCGCTGGACGCCGATACCGGCAAGGAACGCTGGCGCTTCGACCCGGGTGCGGGCATGGAACCGCAGCGCCAGCACCAGACCTGCCGCGGGCTGTCGTGGTTCGCCGCGCCGGCCGGCGACAACGCCGCCACCGCGGCCGACGGCGCCTGCGCGACGCGCGTGTTCCTGGCCAGCGCCGACGCGAAACTGCATGCGCTGGATGCGTCGACCGGCCGCCATTGCGAGGACTTCGCCGACCATGGCGTGCTCGACCTGACCCACAACATGCCGTTCAAGCAGGCCGGTTACTACTATTCGACCTCGCCGCCGCTGGTGGCCGCCGGCAAGGTGATCGTGGCCGGCGCGGTCAACGACAACTACGCGGTCGACTCGCCCTCCGGCGTGATCCGCGCCTACGACGCGCGCAGCGGCAGGCTGCTGTGGAACTGGGATTCGGGCAACCCGACGCAGACCACGCCGCTGGATCCAGCCGACCCGGCGCAGGTCTATACCGCCAGTTCGCCCAACAGCTGGGCGGTGGCCAGCGCCGACGAAGCGCTGGGCCTGGCCTACTTCCCGATGGGCAACCGCACCCCGGACCAGCTCGGCATGTACCGCAGTCCGGCGGAGGAAAAATACGCCTCCTCCGTGGTCGCACTGGACCTGTCCAGCGGCCAGGTACGCTGGGTGCGCCAGTTCGTGCACCACGACCTGTGGGACATGGATACGCCGGCGCAGCCGTCGCTGCTGGATCTGGACCTGCCGCAGGGGCGCACGCCCGCGCTGGTGGTGCCGACCAAGCAGGGTGACGTCTACGTGCTAGACCGCCGCGACGGCCATCCCCTGCTGCCGGTGGGCGAGCGCCCGGCGCCGCAGGGCACGGACATTCCCGGCCAGACCGTGGCCGCACGCCAGCCCTATTCGGCGCTGAGCTTCGAGCCGCCGCCGCTGCGCGAGGCCGACATGTGGGGCGCCAGCCTGGTCGACCAGATGCTGTGCCGCATCCAGTTCCGCCGCCTGCGCTACGAGGGCCGCTCTACCCCGCCGTCGCTGCGCGGTTCGCTGGTCTACCCGGGCAATTTCGGCACCTTCAACTGGGGCGGCGTGGCGGTGGACCCGCAGCGGCAGGCGATGTTCGGCATGCCGACCTACCTGGCCTTCGTCTCCACCCTGGTGCCCAAGGAGCAGCTCGGCGGGCAGGCGATGAACACCGGCGAGCACGGCCTGAACGAGAACAAGGGCGCCGACTACGCGGTGGAACTCAAGCCGTTCCTGTCGCCACTGGGCGTGCCCTGCCAGGCGCCGCCATGGGGCACTGTCGCCGCCGCCGACCTGCGCACCGGCAAGATCGCCTACCAGTACCGCAACGGCAGCATCCGCGACCTCTCGCCGGTGCCGGTGCCGATACGCCTGGGCGTGCCCGGCATCGGCGGCCCGCTGTTGACCGCCGGCGGCGTCGCCTTCCTGGCCGCGGCGGTGGACGACAACTTCCGCGCCTACGACCTGGCCAGCGGCAAGGTGCTGTGGAACGTGCGCATTCCCGCCGGCGGCCAGGCCACGCCGATGACCTACCTGGACAGCCAGGGCCGGCAGATGGTGCTGCTGGTGGCTGGCGGCCATGGTTCGATCGGCACCCGGCCGGGAGACTACGTGCTCGCCTACCGGCTGAAGGACGGAAGCGCAGGCGGGAAGGAGTGAAGAGGAACGCGTGAGGCAGCGGCACGGCTCCATCGCGCTCCTGCCGCACGACGCGGTCCGCGACCCGCCGGCCCCGCGACGCCCGCGCGGGGCGATGCGCAACGCGGGCGATCCGGCCACCATGGCGGCGCAGCCTCGTGGATGCCGGGCCCGCCCGGCATGGGGCTTTCCGATGAATTGCGGCGGAAGCGTGCGGGGCGAGCCCCGCACCTAGGGGAAGTGGACGCTCAATCCAGCATCAATACCGGCACGTCGTACCAGCGCGCCTGCGGGAAGCGCGCCTGCATCCACTGACGGAGATAGCGGCGGCTTTCGGCGGCGATGACCTCGTCGCTGCCGTCGTCGCGGCCGTTCCAGGCGATGCCGTGCAGCGCGACGCCGCGCGCGGCGATGGCCTCCAGCGACAACAGGGTGTGGTTGATGCTGCCCAGCCGCCCGGAGGTGACCAGGATCACCGGCCAACCCTGCGCCGCCACGTAGTCGAGGGTCAGCAGTTCGGCCGTCAACGGCACCAGCAGCCCGCCGGCGCCTTCCACCAGCACCGTGTCGTAACGCGCGCGCAGCCGCGCAGTGGCGGCGGCGATGGCGTCCAGGTCCAGCGCGCGGCCTTCCAGCTTCGCCGCCAGGTGCGGCGAGGCCGGGTAGGCATACAGCGCCGGCATGGTGGTGCCGTCGCGGTCCTCGTCGAACAGGCCGCTGCCCATCAGCCGCCGGTGCAGCAGGATGTCGTCCGACGCACCGACGCAGCCGGTCTGCACCAGCTTCTGGGTGATCACCTCGCGGCCCTGTTCGATCCATTGCCGCGCCAGCCAGCCGGTCACCACGGTCTTGCCGATCTCGGTGTCGATGCCACCGACGAAAATCACCTCACCACTCATGCGCGCATGTCCCCGGGCTGCAGTCCTTCCACCAGCGCGACCATGCCGTCGCACAGCTGCCGCAGCTGCGCGTCGTCGATCACGTAGGGCGGCATCACGTACACCAGCCGTCCGAACGGACGGATCCAGATGCCCTGCTCCAGCATGCGCTGCCGGATGCGTTCCAGCCGCAGCGGCGCGGTCAGTTCGATCACGCCGATGGCGCCGAGCACGCGCACGTCGGCCACCCATGGCAGCGCGCGCGCCGGCGCCAGCCGTTCGCGCAGGGTGCGTTCGATCCGCTGCACGTTGCCCTGCCAGTCCTGCGCCAGCAGCAGCTGCGTGGACGCCAGCGCCACCGCGCAGGCCAGCGGGTTGGCCATGAAGGTCGGCCCGTGCATGAACACGCCGGCCTCGCCGGAGGCGATCGTGTCGGCGATGTCGCGGCGGGTGATCGTCGCGGCCAGGGTCATGTAGCCCCCGGTCAGCGCCTTGCCGATGCACAGGATGTCCGGGGCGATGCCGGCGTGCTCGCAGGCGAACAGCCGGCCGCTGCGGCCGAAGCCGGTGGCGATCTCGTCGCAGATCAGCAGCACGTCGTGTTCGCGGCACAGCCGCGCCAGTTCGCGCAGGTACTGCGGGTGGTAGAAGCGCATGCCGCCGGCGCCCTGCACCACCGGCTCGATGATGAAGGCGGCCAGTTCGTCGCCGTGCTCGGCGAACAGGCGTTCGAGCGGCACGATCTCGGCCGCGTCCCATTGCCCGTCGAACGGCGTGGCCGGCGCCGGCACGAAGCGGCGCGACGGCAGCGCCGCACCGAACAGGCCGTGCATGCCGGTGACCGGATCGCAGACCGACATCGCGTTCCAGGTGTCGCCGTGGTAACCCGAGCGTGTGGTGGCGATGTCGTGGCGGCCGGGCCGGCCGCGCGCGGCCTGGTACTGGATCGCCATCTTCAGCGCCACTTCCACCGACACCGAACCGGAGTCGGCATAGAAGATCGCATTCAGCGGCTGCGGCACGATCTCCAACAGTTGTCTGCCCAGGGCGATGGCCGGCTCGTGGGTGAGCCCACCGAACATCACGTGCGACATGCGCCCGAGCTGGTCGATGGCCGCCTGGTTCAGCGCCGGATGGTTGTAGCCGTGGATCGCGCACCACCACGAGGCCATGCCGTCGATCAGCCGCGTGCCGTCGGCCAGTTCCAGCAGTACGCCGTCGGCGCGCGCCACCTTCAATGCCGGCAGCGCCTGGCCGAGCGCGCTGTAGGGATGCCAGAGATGCTCCCTGTCGAATGGATCGGTCAGCATGTGCGTGTTTCGTGCCACCGGTGCGGTGGCGTGCGGGCGCGTACCTTACCGCTTCGCCCGCAGGCCCGCATCCCGGCCCGCGCCGGGCGGCACGCCATCGCGCCGCTGCGGCTGGCTCTCGTGGAGGAACACCGTCCAGGTGTCGGCCGGATGCGGCACCCGCGCCAGATCCAGTGCATGCCCGATGGCGCCGCGGTGGTAAGTGGAATGGTTGAGGATGTGAAACAGGATTTCACGCCGCGTCATGCAGCCTTCGCGGCCATCGGCGAAGCGGAAGCGCAGCGCTTCGTCCCACAGCGCGGGCGCCAGCCCGGCCAGATGGGATGCATACCAGGCATCCGATGCTTCCAGGCGCGCAGCCAGTGCGTCGAGCGCCGGCACCTCGGCGGTATTGGTGCCCGCATGCGGCGCCACATCCCCGAGCAGGCGCGAACGGAACAGCTCCTCCACGATCACGATGTGGTTGAGCTGCTGCCGCGCGAAGGCGACGCTGGCCGGGAACGCCTGCGCATCCACCGCACGTATCGCTTCCAGCGTGCGCCGCATCGCCCAGCGCTTGTAGGCGAAGGCTTCGTCGAGCAGGTCGTTCCCCGCGCCGGAAGACCGCAGCGTCACCGCGACAGGCCCGTGATGCGGCCTGCCATGGCGACGCCGGGAACAAGGAGCGCAACGGAGATCACGCCTCGTCTTCTTCCTCGTCCTCGTCCTCTTCTTCCTCGTCCTCGTCGTCCTCCTCGAACGCGTCCAGCTCCTGCACGCGTACGAAGTTGGGCAACGCGTCGGCAAAGCCGATCTGCGCGCCGTCGGCGACCATCGCCCGCACCTCGCGCTTCATCGCGCTTTCCACCAGCGCGAAGCACACCACGCCCTGCGCGCTTTCCTCGCCGTCCTCATCGAACACGGCAACCCAGCCGGCGGCGGGCATGATCTGGATGATGTTGTCTTGCATGGGCGGCCACCAGGATTGAGGGAGCCCAGAGCTTGCGCGAAGCCCATTGCCAACGCAATCGCGGCGCGCCTGTCCGCCTCACGCGTCGCGGTCGTGGTCCTCGCCGCCGCGCGCGCCCAGCGCCATGCCCACGCCCATGCCGCCGCCCCCGCCACCACCGCCCTTGCCGCCCTTGGCGCTGCCCTCGTCCTTGCGCCCCTTGGCCGCGCCGGCAGCCGGGCGCGTCGGCCCCTGGCGCGGGATCGCCAGATCACGGGGAACCGGCGCCAGGTCCAGCGCCTGGCGGATGAAGTCGCGCAACGACACCACCAGCGCATCGGTATGCACCGGGCGGCCCTGCGCCAGTTCGGTGGCGGCGTGCGCGGCCAGCCGCACCTGCTCGTCGGTACCCAGCAGCAGGATGTCCGACAGCGCCGCCTCCACCGCATCGCGGATGCGCCGGGAACGGTCCGACGCCGTGGCGGCGAGAGCCTCGGCCCCCTCCTGCCCGCGCAGGTCGCGCAGATGCTTCGGGTCCACGCCGAGCTCGCCGGTGAACGAGCCACCCAGTGTCTTGTACGCGGCGATCAGCGTGCGCAGGCGCTCGTTGATCTGCCGGTTCTCGCGCTCGCGCCGCTGCTGCAGCGTCTGCATCACCAGCAGGCGGATGCCCACGCCTACCAGGGTGATGATCATCAGCCCCAGCAGCGTTGAGAGCACGGCCTGCCATGAACTGAAATCAAGACCCCGCATGCGTGCGCTCCCTGGATGGCGATGCGTCAATCTGCGGCGCGCGGGTGCGGCTTGCAAGCCGCGCCGGGCGGGCCCGCCTTCGAAGCACGCCCGATCCTCGGCAGTTCCAGCTTGAGCCGGTCGGCCGGCGCTGCCGCCGCGCGTGGTGACTTCCCGGCCCAGCGCGGCCAGGTCGTGGCCCCGCCGCAGCGGCATCACCAGCGGACTTCGTGCGCGAAATCGCGCGTGACGGGGACGCCGGGCGCTGACCACCGGCGTTACGGGCCGGCAGTGCGGCCACCGACCGGCCCTGCGTTCCTCACGGCCGGCTCCGCGCCAATCCGCCATTCCGATACCGCTGCCCTGCGCGCAGCTTGCCGGCAGGCCGGACAGGTCGGCTGCCCGTGTGCTCGCCGCAATCACCATCGAAGCCCTTGCCGAACAGCACGCCGCCTTTGCCCTGCGCTGGCGACGGGCACGCGTCCATGCAGATGACCTCGACGGCCTTGCCGCCCATCTGCGCCGAGGTCGGGCCGGCCCTTCGCACACGCGGCTCAGTTCCGCCTCTGTCGAGGCCCCTGCCGTCTGCACGCCATCGCGGGAGCGGATGAGCTGGCCGAGGAGAGGGGACTCGCCGGCGATCATGCAGGCATCCGGGGCGTGGGTGCCGACCGGTGTGTGCGCCACCGTCGTGAACGCGCCTGCTGCGGTAGCCGGCGCATCCGGCGCGACTGCCGGTGCCACGGCTGCGGAAAGAGCCCCCGGCGCGCTTCAGGCCGCCGGCACCGTCACCCTTCCCGCCAATGCCAACGACCGTCCATGCCACCGCGTCCCTGAGCTGCACGGCTCACCGCGCGCGATCACCGGCCTTCGGCTTCTCCCTGCACCGCCAACGGGCGCACATGCTCCAGCAGGCTGACCAGGGTCTTGCCCGGTTCCTCCCACGGCATCATGTGCGCCGAATGCTCGAACCAGACACCGCGCTTGTAGGGCGCGCGCACCTGCGCCAGCCAGGCGGCGGTGGGTTCCGATGGCGTGGTGTAGTCGTGGCGCCCCATGAACATCAGCACCGGGATGGGGAATTCCTTCACCCCGCGGTAGTCCACCTGCAGGAACTCGTCCAGCAGCCGCCCCAGCGTGAACACGCTGCCGGCATCGATCGCACAGCGCGCGGCATCGTCGTAGTCCGGCGACAGCCTCGGTCCCTTGAAGAAGTAGTTGGACTCGCTGCGGTAGGCGCTGAGCCCGCCGTAGTACTGCGGCCACTTGCGGGCGACGACGATCCGATCGCGGGTGATCGGCGTATCGCCGGGGTAAGGCGCGATGGCTTCCATCTCGCGCACCGCCCCGGCATTGCCGCGCTCGCGCGCGGTGCGCAGGCCGTAGTCGAAGCTGACCCGCTCGTTGGTGCGCACGTCGATCACCTGGCCGATGCCGACGTAGGCATGGAACAGGTCCGGCCGCTGCAGGGCGGCCTGCATCGCCACCACCGTGCCCCAGCTGTGGCCGACCAGTACAACTTTGCGCTTGTGGTAGCGCCTGCGCAGGGAGTCGGCCAGTTCGATGGCATCGTCCACGTAGCGCTGGATGTGCAGCGTGCCGGCCACGTCCTCCTGCGGATTGAGCAGCAGCGTCCTGCCCGCTCCGCGCTGATCGTAGTTGACCACGGTGAAGTACTCCTCCAGCGGCCGCTGGAACTGCCACAGCGTGGGAATCACCGGTGACGCCGGCCCGCCGTGCACGAACAGCAGCAGCGGGTTGTCGCGGTCCTGCCCGCGCACGTTCACCCACTGCTGGATGCCGCCGATCTGTGCCGCGTAGTCCTCCTGCACGCCGCCAGGCGCCACGATGCGCCCGAGGTCGGCGATGATCTCGCGCGCCGGCGCGTAGCTGGAGCGGTCCGGGCAGGTGTCCTGCGCGGTCGCCGCCAGGGGCGACGCCAGCAACAGGATGGCCAGCGCGCGCCATACGGATCGATTCCTCGTCATGGCAATCTCCTGCGTTGCAACGTTGGGGGCTTGCCCGACAGCCTCCATCGGCACGAGGGGCAGATCAAGCAGGTCCAAAGTCATTCCCTCTTTCGACGCACCGGCGTGTGACCGGCGCAGTATCCTGGAAAGCGGCCGGTCGATGCGGCAGGATCGGGACCGTCCACCACGGGAACGCGCCATGAACCTGGAAACCGTCGAGATCAAGGCCTTCGTGCCGGCGCGCGACATGGACCTGTCGCTACGCTTCTACCGCGACCTGGGCTTCAGCGTTCCGTGGTCGTCGGACGACCTGGCCTACCTGCATGCCGGCGACTGCAGCTTCCTGCTGCAGAAATTCTACGTGGCCGAACACGCCGGCAATTTCATGATGCATATGCTCGTCGCCGACGTGGAATCTTGGTGGCGGCAGGTGCAGGCGCAGCGATTGGCCGAGCGCTACGGCGTGCGCGCGCTTCCACCGGAAGACCGCCCGTGGGCGATCCGCGATTTCGTGCTGACCGACCCCAGCGGCGTGCTGTGGCGGATCGGGCAGAACATCGACCCGCCGTCCGCGTGACCGAGCCTCCGGCGGGCGCTCGCGGGCGCTCGCGGATGCAGATCCGGCGCATGGCGGCCATGGAAAAATGTCGAGGCAGGTACAGGCAGCCATGCGATGGTGCCCGCCGGCAATCACTGTGCCTTGAGCCCGTGCTTCTGCCACAGGCAATGGTTCACCGTACAACCCTACCCGGCCGGCATCCGCCGCTTGGTTTCCATCCGATGTTCCCGATGCGAACAATGATCGGCACCCTCTCCCGCCTGTACATCCCACCCGTCGGATGCGCACGGGCCGGCTGCCCGATGGAGAATGCCGCGGGCATCGCCCGGATGGCAGCGGATGTTTCCGCATGGGCCCACGCCGGAAAGTTCGGCGCGGGAGTCTTCACCACGTCCGGCCGAATGGCCCTGCCCTATCGGGTGCTGCGCCCCGCACGCATGCAGGTTGCCGACATCCATCCCGGCACGGCATGGCCCGACTGGTTATTCCGGCAAAAGCGACCTTGACCACCAGCCCCTGGTTCGACGCAATGCCGCTTCATGGAATGGAATTGCGTGACCGCCGTTTCATAGGGCGCTACGGCTTAAACGGTGGTTCGCGTCCAACACAACCGACGCGCAATACGTCCTCCCTCCGTCGACGAACTCAGAGTGCCTCTCCAGCTCCCTCCCCCGCATCCGGAAGAACGCCTGCAATATCGACGGGCAGATGATCACGCAACCATTCCCTGGCAAACGTCCTGCGCCTGGAAGCGAAGCACGACTTCGGATCGCCGGGGATCAAAGGCTCCGCACCCGCCTCTTCCCTCCCCTTCTGATCGCCTTCGTAGATTTCGGCATAGGGCTTTCCCATTGGCACATTGCGACGGATCGTGGTGAACATTCCCGGGAAATAGGCCGGTATCGCGCTCGCTCCTGCTGCTTTCTCCATCAGATCCAGCAGACGCCGCTGCAGGGCGAGGTCCTCATCCGCATGCACGGAAAGATAGAACGTTGCCCACACACCGCTGTCGCCCACCATGGCCGTGGTAGGCAGGCCATATTCATCCACGATGGCGATCAATTCCTTCCGATGCCGCGCGTCGCCATATCCCACCCGGGCCTTGCTGATCGGCGATTCCGCAGCAAACATCACATCGCGTGAAGCCTGGTCTTCCTTCAACATGGCCATCAGCTTTTCACGCAGCGCCGGCTGGCTCACCGGCGCCGCGTCCAGCGCCACCATGTCGATCGGCGTATCGGGCTCGGCCGGGCTCCATCCACATGCTTCGCCGGCTTTCGCATTGGCATGCTCGCTTGCCGACCTGCGCAGCACGTCGATCTGCGCCCATTGCGAAGGCGTGTAATCCAGTGGTCCGGCCGTCGCGGCCATCGACGCGACGAAGGTCAGCCAGGCTCCCGTCATCCATCGGTTCTTTCGCATCGTCTCCCCTGCATTGCGGTCCATGAAAAGAGCGGCCATGCCAAAAGCTGACGGCGCATCCGGCTCCTGAAATACGAAGGACCAGCGCATCGGCACCCGGCTTGCGGCAGGATCAGAGCAGAGGGTTTTCCCAATGCTGCAAAGAAAAGGGCCGGACTCGCTAGAGCTCCGGCCCCGATCTCTTTCGGCGTTATCCGACCATCAACCGCACTTGCTGTACCCGCAATTCAAGCAGGTCGCGCACCCATCCATCACCACCAGCGCCTTGGTGCTGCACTTGTGGCACATGGTGGCGCTGGGCGGGAAGCTGGTGCCTTCGCCGGTGACTTCCACGTCTTCCTCGCGCCTGGCGGGAGCGGCGATCACGGCGTCAGTGTTTTTTTTTGAGCGCTCTTCGAACTGCTTGCGCTTCTCGGCGATCAGGGCGCGCTGGTGGGCGCTCATTTCCGGGTCGTGCAGCAGGCCGATGGACTTCATGTGGTCTTCGACGATGGAGCCCAGTTCGGCGACAAGCGAGGGCATGTACACGCCGCCGGCCTTGAAGTAGCCGCCCTTCGGGTCGAACACGGCCTTCATCTCGTCGACGATGAAGGTGACGTCGCCGCCCTTGCGGAACACGGCGGACATGATGCGGGTCAGCGCCACGATCCACTGGAAATGCTCCATCGACTTGGAGTTGATGAAGATCTCGAACGGGCGGCGCAGTTCGTGCTCGGTACCGGCGTTGAGCACGATGTCGTTGATGGTCACGTAGAAGGCGTGCTCCACCAGCGGCGACTTGATCTTGTAGGTGCTGCCGATCAGCACGTCGGGGCGCTCGATGCGCTCGTGCATGTGCACGATGTTGCTGTCCTGGGCATCGTCCTGCGCCTGTGCGACCGGAGCCTTGGCCGTCGCCTCCCGGGCCTTGTCGTCCGGGGTGATGACGGAATAACCCTTGATTTTCTTGTCGATCTTGACGGCCATGGTGCGGGTCCTGGTTATGCGTTGTGGTGCGGGTTGCGGCGTCCCCGCCCGCGGCGGACGGGGACGCGGGTACGGCTTACCTGCGGACGGCCTTCTTCGCGGCCTTCTTCACGGCGGCGGCCTTCTTCGCCACCGTCTTCTTCGCCGAAGCGGCCTTCTTGGCCACCTTCTTCTCGACCTTCTTCACCGCCTTCTTCGCGGCGGCGGTCTTGCCGGCGACTTTCTTCTCGACCTTCCCGACCGCCTTCTTCACCGCGGCGGTCTTCTTGCCGACGGCCTTGGCCACCTTCTTCTCGGCGGCCTTCACCGTCTTCTTCGCCGATGCGACCTTCTTGACCGCCTTCTTCTCGGCGGCGGCGACGGCCTTCTTGGCGGTGGCGCGCTTGCCGGCGCCCTTCTTCTTCAGGTCGGCGGCCTCGGCCTTGGCGCTGGCCTTGGCCGCTTCCAGTTTCTGGCGCACGCTCGAGACGGTCTTCTTTACTTCCTTCTTCGCGGCGGCCGCCTTCTTGGCGACGACCTTCTCGGCCTTCTTGACGGCCTTCTTCACCTTGGCGACCTGCTTTTTCGCGCCGGCTTCGGCCTTGCGCGCGCGGGTTTTCACCGCGGCCACGGCATCGCTGGCGGTGGCGGCCATCGCTTCGCCCAGGTGGGCCGCGCCTTCCTTCACGTTCTCGGCAACCTGGGAAACAGTCGCCGTCACACCATTGCCATTGCTCATAAAGCCCTCCTGAGGGCATCGGGTCCGTAACGTTGGCGATGCTAAATCGAAGCGGGTGAAGCGTGGGACATGCGCGAAAACCCGGTGGTGGAACCACCGCCGCCGCTCAGCCACACGGCTGAACGGCGTTCGAAGGCGACTTCAGAACTTGCCGTAGTAGCCTTCCTTCAGGGCATCGAACAGGTTGGCGGCGGTGTGCATCTCGCCGTCGTACTCGATCTGCTCGTTGCCCTTGACCTCCACCACCTGGCCGTCTTCCAGCTCGAAGCGGTAGGTGGTGTTCTCCAGGTCCGCTTCCTTGACCAGCACGCCCTGGAAGGCGGCCGGATTGAAGCGGAACGTGGTGCAGCCCTTCAGGCCCTGCTGGTGCGCGTAGCGGTAGATGTCCTTGAACTGCTCGTACGGATAATCGGTCGGTACGTTGGCGGTCTTGGAAATCGAGCTGTCCACCCACTTCTGCGCGGCGGCCTGCACGTCGACGTGCTCCTTGGGCGAGATGTCGTCGGCGGCGATGAAGTAGTCCGGCAGCCGCGCCTGCGCATCCTCGGCGAACGGCATGGCCTTGGCGTTGACCAGTTCGCGGTAGGCCAGCAGTTCGAAGGAGAACACGTCCACCTTCTCCTTGGTCTTCTTGCCCTCGCGGATCACGTTGCGGCTGTAGTGGTGCGCGAACGACGGCTCGATGCCGTTGGAAGCATTGTTGGCCAGCGACAGGCTGATGGTGCCGGTCGGCGCGATGGAGCTGTGGTGGGTGAAGCGCGCGCCGGTCTCGGCCAGTTCGTCCACCAGTTCCGGGGCGACCGAGGCGATGCGCTGCATGTAGCGGCTGTAGCGCGCGTGCAGCACCTTGCCCTGGATCTTCTGCCCGGCCTTCCAGCCGTCCTTGCGCATTTCCGGGCGCTGGCGGAGCATCGCGGCGGTGACGTCGAAGGCCTCCTCCATGATCGGCGCCGGGCCCTTCTCGCGGGCCAGTTCCAGGCCGGTTTCCCAGCCGGCCACCGCCATGTCGCGGGCGATGGCCTCGGTGAATTCGCACGACTCCGGCGAACCGTACTTCATGCGCAGCATGGTCATGGTGCTGCCCAGGCCGAGGAAGCCCATGCCGTGGCGGCGCTTGCGCATGATCTCGTTGCGCTGCTGCTCCAGCGGCAGGCCGTTGACCTCGACCACGTTGTCGAGCATGCGGGTGAACACGCGCACCACTTCCTTGTACTCGTCCCAGTCGAACGAGGCCTTGTCGGTGAATGGGTCGCGCACGAACTTGGTCAGGTTGACCGAGCCCAGCAGGCAGGCGCCGTACGGCGGCAGCGGCTGCTCGCCGCAGGGGTTGGTGGCGCGGATGCTCTCGCACCACCAGTTGTTGTTCATTTCGTTGACGCGGTCGATCAGGATGAAGCCCGGCTCGGCGTAGTCGTACGTCGAGACCATGATCATGTCCCACAGGTGGCGGGCGCGGATGTGGCCGTACACCTTGCAGGCCACCAGGCCGTCGTCGCGCACGATGTAGTTCTCGTGGGTCGGCCATTCGCGCCAGACCACTTCCTCGCCGCTGGCCGGGTCGAGCTCGGCCTGCTCCTTGATGTTGATCGGGAACACCAGCGGCCAGTCGGCGTCCTGGTCCACCGCTTCCATGAAGCCGTCGGTGATCAGCAGCGACAGGTTGAACTGGCGCAGGCGGCCGTCCTCGCGCTTGGCGCGGATGAAGTCCTTCACGTCCGGGTGCGACACGTCGAAGGTGCCCATCTGCGCGCCGCGGCGGCCGCCGGCCGAGGACACGGTGAAGCACATCTTGTCGTAGATATCCATGAAGGACATCGGCCCGGAGGTGTAGGCGCCGGCGCCAGCCACGAACGCGCCGCGCGGACGCAGCGTGCTGAACTCATAGCCGATGCCGCAGCCGGCCTTCAGGGTCAGGCCCGCTTCGTGGACCTTTTCCAGGATGCCGTCCATCGAGTCGGTGATGGTGCCCGACACGGTGCAGTTGATGGTGCTGGTGGCCGGCTTGTGTTCCTGCGCGCCGGCATTGGAGGTGATGCGGCCGGCCGGGATCGCGCCGCGGCGCAGCGCCCAGACGAAGCGCTCGAACCAGTAGGCGCGCTTCTCGTCGCTGCCCTCGGCGTCGGCCAGGGCACGGGCCACGCGCTGGTAGGTGCCGTCGATGTCGGCATCCAGCGCCTCGCCGGCCTTGGTCTTGAGGCGGTACTTCTTGTCCCAGATGTCCTGCGAGGCGGGCTGCAGGGGGATAAGGTCCGATCGGGTTGGGTTGCTGACCACTTCCAGACGCACCGTACTCATGATGGTGGGAACTCTCCTTGTGCACCTTGCGGTGCGGTTTACCGTTTCCCCGGTCGGGCCGGGCTGCAACGACGACGATGCCGGCGCGTGGTCACGCGCCTGCGGGCGGGCGGGGATTGGTCCGGCGCGGGCCGGCTGTCTGCATCGCTTCCGTCGTCATTGCACGCCTTCCGATGGGGTGCTTGCACCCCGGGCCTCAACCCTACTTCTTGGGGACGCATTTCACATCAACCCAACATCTAGTGGCTGATGGCGAGGCCAAGCTTACCCACCATAGGGGTGATGTCAAACGAAAAATATGTGTCGGGGATCTTGCAATCCGCGCAAGGCTTGGCAGCCCGGCGATTGCGGCGCTGCGGAACATTTCATTGTCGATTTAGGTCACTGCCGCCACACTCCCGTTCAGCAACTTCCGCCCCACCCCGGACGCCCCGAACGGCGTCCCAGCATGGAACCCCGGCACCTATGCGACCGCTCCCGACCCTGCTCACCCTCGCCCTGGCCGCCGCCTTCGGCGGCTTCACCGCCAGCGCCATCAACGCCCACCTGGACAACCGCGCCGAAGCGGCCACCGGCGCCATGCTGCCGGCGACCGCGGCGCTGCCGGCCTCGGTCGCCGGCCAGCCGGTGCCGTCGCTGGCGCCGATGCTGGAACGGGTGATGCCGGCGGTGGTCAGCGTCAACACCAAGCAGGTGGTGCGGGTGCGCAATCCGTTCTTCGACGACCCGTTCTTCCGCCGCCTGTTCCCGCAGGTGCCACAGGAGCGCATCAACGAATCACTGGGCTCGGGGGTGATCATCGACGCGGCCAAGGGCTACGTGCTGACCAACCACCACGTGATCGAAAACGCCGACGACGTGCAGGTGACGCTGGCCGACGGGCGCACGGTCAAGGCCGAGTTCCTCGGCTCGGACCGCGACACCGACATCGCGCTGATCCGCATCCCCGCCGACAAGCTCACCGCGCTGCCGCTGGGCGACAGCGACCAGCTGCGCACCGGCGATTTCGTGGTCGCCATCGGCAACCCGTTCGGCTTCAGCCAGACCGTGACCTCCGGCATCGTCTCGGCAGTGGGCCGCAGCGGCATCCGCGGGCTGGGCTACCAGAACTTCATCCAGACCGACGCCTCGATCAACCCGGGCAACTCCGGCGGCGCCCTGGTCAACCTGGCCGGGCAGCTGGTGGGCATCAACACCGCCAGCTTCAACCCGCAGGGCAGCATGGCCGGCAACATCGGCCTGGGCCTGGCCATTCCCTCCAACCTCGCCCGCGACGTGGTCGAACAGCTGATCACCAAGGGCGTGGTGGTGCGCGGCACGCTGGGCGTGGAGACGCAGAACCTGAGCGCGCAGATCGCGCAGGGGCGGGGCCTGGACGAACCGCGCGGCGCGCTGGTCACCCGGGTGCTGTCCGGGTCGGCCGCTGCCGCGGCGGGGCTGCGCGCCGGCGACGTGGTCACCGCGATCAACGGCCAGCGCGTGGACAATGCCCAGGCGCTGCACAACTTCGAGGGCCTGCAGCCGGTGGGCCGTACCGTCGAACTGGATGTGCGCCGCGACGGCAAGCCGCTGCAGCTCAAGGCCACGCTCAAGGAACAGCCGCGCGCGGTGACCGGCGACACGCTGGACCCGCGCCTGTCCGGCGCCACCTTCGTCGACCTGCCCGAATCGGCGCGCCAGGCGGGCCTGAACGGTGTGCTGGTCAGCGAGGTGGCGCGCGGCAGCCGCGCCGCGCAGTCGGGCCTGTCCGGCGGCGACATCGTGTTGGCCGCCAGCAGCGGCGAGTTCGTCGATCTCGCCAGCTGGCGCGCGAGTTTCAGCCCGCGCCCACAGCAGCTGGTGCTGCGCATCGTCCGTGGAAACACGCAGGGCCAGCTGGTGATGCGATGATGGCCGCGCGCTCGTAACGTTCCTTACACCCCATCGCTGCTATTGCTTGCACCCTGCGCCGCCATGGTGGCGCTCCCGCCGAAACAAGGAGACGAAGTGATGAGCCCCACCAACACCGACAGCATGAAGGAACACCTGGGCGATGCCGGATCGCACCTGAAGTCGGCCGCGCGCGCCGCCGGCTCGGCGGTCAAGGACGCGGCCAGCACCGCCGGCGACGAACTGCGCCTGGGCAAGGCCAACGTGAAGGCGGAGCTGTCCGACAGCGCGCTGTCCGGCCTGGCCGCCGCCGAACTTTCCGGCGCCGCGGCGAAGGAGCAGATGGACGCGCTGATGGACAAGGGCAAGGACCTGATCGACAGCGCCGCCGACCTGATCCGCGAGCGCCCGCTGGCCTCGTTCGGCGTGGCCTTCGCCGCCGGCTGGATCATCGCCAAGCTCGCCCGCAGCAACGACTGACCCGGGCGTGAGCGACAACGCGCCACCACCCGGCGCCACCGGCAACGGCACGGAAGAGGACGGCAACGCGGCGCCCGGGCTGGAGGAAAGCATCCGCCAGGTCGGCAGCGCCGGCCGGCAGACGCTGGATTCGGCGGCGCACACGCTGCGCTCGCTGCGGCGTCTGGCCTCGGCCGATTTCGCCCTGGCCCGCAGCGCCTTCGGGCGCGCGCTGGCCTGGAGCGGGGTGGCCATCGTGTTCGGCGCCTCGGCCTGGCTGCTGCTGGCCGCCACGCTGATCGCCTTCCTGCGCTACGTCGGGCTGTCGTGGTTCGTCTCCCTGCTGATCGCTTCGGTGGCGAGCCTGGCGGTCACCGGCTATGCGGTCTGGCGGGTCACGTATTTCTTCCACCACACCGGCATGCACGCTACGCGGCGGCAGCTGTCGCGGCTGGGCCTGTTCGACGAGCCGGCCGAGGACGACCCGGACGCCGACGTGAAGATCCCGGGGGACGGAACACCATGAACTTCGATGCCCTGCAGCGCCGCGTGCGCCGCGCCGAAGCCGTCGTGCAGGTGCGCATGGACGAGACCGTGCAGCAGTGGGACACGCTGGAAACGACCTGGCGCCGCAGCTGGACGCCGGGACGCATCATGATCGCCGGACTGGCCGGCGGTTTCGTGGCCGGCAGGCTGGAGCCAGGCGGCGCCTTCAGCGGCGCGCGCTGGCTGCAGATGATCGGCTCGGTGTCGGGGCTGGTGGCCTCGGCGCAGGCGTCGATCGCCAGCCTGCAGGAAGCGGGACTGGCGGCCGCGGCGGGCATGGCCGCCAGCCACGCCGCCACGGACGAAGGCCAGGCCGTATCCGCGCCGCCCGAACCCGCTGCCGGCCCACCGCCGCAGGCGGCCGCAGCCGCCACCGAGCTGTCAGAGTCCTGATCCGCGCAGCCGCCGGCCGCGCCCTTCCCGCTCCGGAGTGCCGCGATGCCCGCACTGCCGTCCGATCCGTCCCCTCCCGCCGCCGAACCGGCCCCGCCGACGCCACGCCCGCGCGCGTCTTCCGCCGTACTGGTACTGGCCACGCTGGCGGTGGGCTATACGCTGTGGGCCGCGCAGGACGTGATCCTGCCGGTGCTGCTGGCGATGTTCTTCGCCCTGGTCGGCAACCCGATCATCCGCCTGCTGCAGAAACTGCGCCTGCCGCGCTTCCTCGCCGCGCTGCTGGTGCTGGCCATCGGCCTGGCCAGTGCCGGCGCGCTGGCGGTGCAGCTGGCGGTGCCTGCGGCCGACTGGTTCGCAGAGACGCCGCAGCAGCTGCGCCAGGTCTCGCGCAAGGTGCAGGACCTGGTGCGGCCGGTGCAGCAGGCCAACCAGGCCGCCGAGAGCTTCGCCCGCGCCGCCGGCGGCGAGGACAACCGCAAGGTGGAAGTGATCCGCACCCGGCTCGACGACCCGTACCGGGCGCTGGTGCGCACTCCGCGGCTGGCCGCCTCGGCGCTGGCGGTGGTGCTGCTGACCCTGTTCTTCATGATCTACGGGGAGAACCTGCAGCGGCACATCATCGCGCTGCTGCCCAACCGCCAGCAGAAACGCTTCACCACCGACATCCTGCGCGCGATGGAGCGCGAGATATCGCGCTACGTGCTGACCATCACCATCATCAACACCCTGCTCGGGCTGGCGCTGGCCGGGGCGCTGATGCTGCTCGGCATCGCCCTGCCCGAGGCGCTGCTGTGGGGCACGGTGGCGATGCTGCTGAACTTCGCTCCCTATGTGGGCCCGCTGGTCGGCATCGCGCTGATGCTGCTGGTCGGCCTTACCGAGTTCCGCGAGCCGCTGGCCATTGCCCTGCCGGCGCTGGCCTACCTGGCGCTGCACACGCTGGAGGGGCAACTGGTCACGCCGATCGTGCTGGGTCGGCGCATGGCGATCTCGCCGTTGATGCTGGTACTGGCGCTGATGCTGTCCGGCTGGCTGTGGGGCATCGTCGGCCTGCTGCTGGCGGTGCCGCTGCTGGTCTGCGCCAAGCTGGTGCTGGTGCGGCTGGACGGCATGCAGGGCTGGGCGCGATTGCTGGAATAGGCAAGGCGCCGCCCGGCCCGCTGCCGTAAAATGGCCCCGTGAACTTTCCTGTCCTAGCCATCACCCTCGACCTGGACGACACGCTCTGGCCGTTCGCGCCCATTGGCGCCCGCATCGACCAGGTGCTGCACGACTGGATGGTCGTCCACAGCCCCGCCACGGCGGCGATGTACCCGGTGGAGGCCATGCGCGAACTGCGCGTGCGCACCTTCGACGACAACCCGCACCTGCACTACGACCTGAGCGCGCTGCGCCGCCTCACCCTGGCCGAAGCGCTGGAGAAGAGCGGCGCCGGCATGGACCTGCTGGAACCGGCCTACGAAGCGTTCTACGCCGCGCGCAACCAGGTGGAGTTCTACCCCGATGCGCTGGACGCGCTGCGCCGCATCGCCGCGCGCGTGCCGGTGGCCGCGGTCAGCAACGGCAACGCCGATCTGCAGCGCATCGGCATCGGCGGGCTGTTCGCCTTCCAGCTGGGCTCGCGCGAATTCGGCGCGGCCAAGCCGGACCCGGGCATCTTCCACGCCGCCTGCAAGCGCCTGGGCGTCGAACGGGCCAGCGTCCTGCACGTGGGCGACCATGCCGAGATGGACGTGGCCGGTGCGATGCGCGCCGGCCTGCGCGGCTGCTGGATCAACCGCGAAGCCCATGCCTGGAACCATGCCGCGCCGCCGCCGGACCTGCAGTTCGACACCCTCGCCGGGCTGGCCGACTGGCTGGACGCGCAGGACTGAGCCCATGCCGCAACTGGGCCGCATCGAACAGTGGGACGACGCAAAGGGCTACGGTTTCGTGCGCCCGCTCGAATCGCAGGCCGGCGGCGATCACGCGGCCCGCGCCTTCGTGCACATCAGGACCATCGAACATGCCGGTCGCCGCCCGGGCAACGGCGACCTGATCCGCTATGAAACCCGGCGCGACGACAAGGGCCGCCTGAACGCGGTGGGCGCCAGCTTCGTCAATGCCGGGGCGATGCGTGCGCAGGCACGGCGCCGCAACGACGCCAGAGCCACCGCACGCCAGCGCCATGCCTCCGGCAAGCTGCAAGACCTCGCGCACCGCCTGATCCTGGCCGGCGCACTCACCGCGCTGGCCGCCGGCACGTGGCTGCACTGGTGGCCGCTTGCGGTAACGCTGGCCTTTGCGGGAATGAGCGCCCTGTCGTTCATTGCCTATGCGCTGGACAAGAGCGCCGCCAACCAGAATCTGCAACGCACGCAGGAAAAAACCCTGCACCTGTTCGACCTGCTGTGCGGCTGGCCGGGCGGCCTGCTGGCCCAGCAGGCGTATCAGCACAAGACCCGGAAAACCAGCTTCCAGATCATGTTCTGGATCACCGCCGCACTGAACTGCGCCGCCCTGTACTGGTTGCTGCCCCATATCGAAACCGCATCGTGATGCCCTGCCGACGGCCATCGCCGGCCGCCGGCCCCTACTTCCAGGAATGACCCCCATGTCCGCTCCGCTGTCTCCCGCAGGCTTCACTTCCGACGCCAGCAACGCCCTTCCGCTGCATGTGCTGGACAAGGCGGCCTTCGCCGCATGGCTGGATGCGCAACCGGCGGCGACCCGCGCCTGGCTCGGCAGCCAGCAGTTCACCGCGGCGCCGGGCAGCGTCGCCCTGCTGCCGGGCGCGGACGGACTGGCCGGCGCAGTGCTGGGCGTCGGCGACCGCGGCGATGCCTATGCCTATGCGCATGCGCCGTTCGCACTGCCGGCAGGCAGCGCCTGGCAGCTGGCCAATGCGCTGGACGCGGCCGATGCCGCCAACCTGCAGCTCGGCTGGGGCCTGGGCAGCTACCGCTTCGCCCGCTACCGCAAGCCGGCGCGACTGCCGGCGCAGCTGGTCGCCACGCCGGCCCCGGAAGTGCTGGACGTGCTGGCCGCCTGTCTGCGCGTGCGCGACTGGGTCAACACCCCGACCGAGGACATGGGCCCGCAGCAGCTGGAAGACGCCGCGCGCGCGCTGGCCGACGCCCATGGCGGCGCGCTGGAGGTGATCGCTGGCGACGAACTGCTGGAGCACAACTTCCCCACCATCCATGCCGTCGGCCGCGCCTCGCACCGTGCGCCGCGCCTGATCGTGCTGCGCTGGGGCGATGAAGCCGCGCCGCACCTGGCGCTGGTCGGCAAGGGCGTGTGCTTCGACACCGGCGGCCTGGACATCAAGCCGGCCGACGGCATGCGCAACATGAAGAAGGACATGGGCGGCGCCGCGCACGCGCTGGCGCTGGCCGGGCTGGTCATGGCGCAGCGGCTGCCGGTGCGGCTGACCCTGATCGTGCCGGCGGTGGAAAACTCCATCGGCCCCGATGCGTTCCGCCCCGGCGAGGTCATCACCACGCGCAAGGGCATCACCGTGGAGATCGACAACACCGATGCCGAAGGCCGCCTGATCCTGTGCGACGCGCTGGCCTACGCCAGCGAGCAGCGCCCGGACGCCATCGTCGATTTCGCCACCCTCACCGGCGCGGCGCGCATCGCCCTCGGCCCCGACCTGCCGGCGCTGTTCGCCAATGACGACACGCTCGCCCAGCAGTGGCTGGACGCCGGCGACCGCACCCGCGACCCGGTGTGGCGCATGCCGCTGTGGCGCCCCTACCTGCGTTACCTCAACAGCGGCATCGCCGACATGGCCAACGCCGGCTCGCGCATGGCCGGCAGCGTCACCGCCGCGCTGTACCTGGAGCGCTTCGTCGAGGAAGGCCAGAAGTGGGCGCACCTGGACGTCTACGCCTGGAACGACGGCGAGCGCCCGGGCCGCCCGGCCGGCGGCGAAGCGCTGGCGCTGCGCTCGGCCTGGGCGATGCTCAAGGCCCGCTACGCCTGAAGCGTGCGGCGCGTGGGCCGGCCGGTGGCCGGCACCACGC
>NZ_JASCOS010000058.1:0-22359 GCF_029959705.1 Stenotrophomonas sp. PS02297
CCCGGGGCGCGGGGGCCCGGAGATGTCAAAACGCCCCCGGGCGGCACCGGCGCCGCGCGGCCGCGGCCGCGCTGGCCGAGCAGCAGGCCGACGCGTCGCCGGGAGCGAAGCTGCCGCGCGCGGCGCGCAGCGGCTGGCTGGTGCTGGCGCGCCTGGGCGGCCACCTGACCGTGCTGGCGGCGCTGCTGGCGACCCTGCTGGGTTACCTCAACTTCGCCATGTTCGTCGCCCAGCAGATGGTCTGGATCACCGTCGTGGTGCTGGCGATCTCGCTGCTGACCCGCTTCGCCGACGACCTGTCGCTGTGGCTGCTGGCCCCGGACAGCGCCTTCGGCCGTACCCTGCGCCTGTCCACCGGCGTGCAGCCGGCGCGGCTGGAGCAGGCCGGGGTGCTGTTGTCGGCGGTACTGCGGGTCGGCCTGGTGCTGCTGGGCATCGTCGCGGTGGTGGCGCAGTTCGGCAATCTCGGCGCCCTGTACGGGCTGGCCGACACGCTGGAGGCGGGCCTGAAGATCGGCGGCCAGTCGCTGCGCCCGTCCGCGGTGTTCTGGGCGGTGCTGGTGCTGGTGCTGGGCCTGGCCCTGATGAAGGCGCTGCAGCAGTGGCTGGTGGATACCTACCTGCCCAAGACCGGGCTGGACATCGGCGCGCGCAATTCGATCAGCACCGTCGCCCGCTACCTCGGCATCGTGCTGGCGGTGCTGTGGGCGCTGGCCACGCTGGGCATCGGCTTCGAGAAGCTGGCGTTGCTGGCCAGCGCCCTGTCGGTGGGCATCGGCTTCGGCCTGCAGGCGATCACCCAGAACTTCGTCTCCGGGCTGATCCTGCTGGCCGAACGGCCGGTGAAGATCGGCGACTGGGTGAAGATCGGCGACCAGGAGGGCGACATCCGCCGCATCTCGGTGCGCTCGACCGAGATCCAGGTGGGCGACAAGTCCACCCTGATCGTGCCCAACTCGGAACTGATCACCAAGACCATCCGCAACATGACGATGGCCAATGCGCTGGGCCGCATCCAGATCCAGTTCTCGGTGCCGCTGGGCACCGACGTGGGGCAGGTGCGGCAACTGCTGCTGGACATCTTCGCCGGCAACGAGAAGGTGCTGGCCGAGCCGGCGCCGTCGGTGTTCATCGATTCGATCGGCGGCGGGCTGGTGGCGCTGAACTGCTTCGCCTACGTGTCCAGCCCGCGCAGCGTCTATGGCGCGCGCAGCGAGGTGCTGTTCGAGCTGCTCAGGCAGCTGGCCGCGCATGGCATCCCGTTGTCCACACCGACCGATGTCAGGCTGGTGCGCGGGGCGGTGCCGCCGGAGGCGGACGTCGCCGGCTAGCGGCGGGCCGCCGGCAGGAACGCGGCCCGGCGGCGAGGGAGCTCAGGAACGGGGCCGGCCGCGGATTGCCGGCACCAGCGCGTAGCTGTCCACCGCCAGTTTCTCCGCATGGCCGAGCCAGGCGCGGATCTCCAGGTCGTCGATCTCCTCGTCCAAGCCCAGCGGCAGGGTGATGCGGCCGTCGCGGTCCGGCAGCACCCATTGTTGGGCCACGACCACCTTGCGCTGCGAGGACACCGCCTCGACCCAGAACGCGCGTTCCGGGCGCTGGCTGGCGTACAGCTCCAGCACGTACCGGCCGGGACGCGTGTGCTGCGCCTGGCGGCTGATCATGCGCGACTGGCGCACGCTCGGGCGCGGGCCGTGGAATGGCTCCAGCGGCGCGTCCACGGCGATGCCGCGGCGCAGCTGCGGATCGCGGTACAGGCGCATGCCCTGGTCGCTGTCCACCAGCAGCGCGCACCAGTCGCCGTCGGCCGAGGCGTCCTCGAAGGCGGTGCAGCGGTCCACATAGGCCAGGCGATGGCTGGGGTCGGCCTCGTCGAACCGGCGCGAGGTGTTCTCCAGATACACCGATTCCAGCGCCCATTGCGCGTCGTATTCCAGCAGCACCGGCGGCTGCACCTTCTGCACGCCGACCAGCACCTGGCCATCGTCCAGGCGCAGCATGCGGGTCTGGTCGCCCAGCCACAGCGAGCGGGCGAAGGCGCGGTAGCGCGCATAGTCGGACGGATCGGCCTTGAGCGCGGCGACGCTGGCGCTGGCCGCGCGCGGCGTGGCCAGCAGCGAACGGCCGAAGCCGATCGCATCGATGGCCGGATCCAGCAACTGCAGCAGGGTCGCGCCCGAATCCAGGGTGGTGCCGGCGTCGGCGGCCAGCTGGCGCGGGACGATGTCCTTGCCCAGGAACAGCAGCAGGTTCTCGCGCTGCAGGTTCTCCAGCACATCGCTCAGGTCGTTGGGCATGGCCAGGTGGTCGGAAGCGACCACCACCAGCGTATCGTTGCCGAACTCGCTGGCGCGGATGCGGTCCACCAGCCGCGAGATCAGCCGGTCGGTGCACTTGAGCGCCTTGAGCAGGCCGATGTCGCCATACGCGCTCGGATAGCGCGTGCCCTTGCAGGCTACCGGCAGGTGTCCGGCCGGATGATGCGTGTCCATGGTCAGCGCGGTGAGCATGAACGGCTGGCCGGCGCGCGAGAGTTCGACGAAGCGGTCGAAGGCGCGTTCCAGCAGCACGTCGTCGTGGATGCCCCAGTTGGAGAAATGCTTGCCGGCGATGCCCTGTTCCTTGAACCAGGCCAGGTCGCGGATGTCGTCATAGCCATGGCTGGCGAGGAAGTCGGCCTTGGCCGCGAACTGGCCGTTGGCGCCGCCCATGTAGTGGTTGCCGTAGCCCTGCTGTTTCAGGTAATCGCCCAGGCAGAACGCCTCGGGCAGGAAGTGGCCCATGCGGCCCATGCTGTTCTCGTCGCCCTGCGCGGTGGTCAGCGGCACGCCGCACATCGACGAGACCAGGCCGGCGATGGTCCAGCCGCTGCCGTCGGCCGAGGCGATGCCGCGGAAGTCCAGCGCTTCGCCGGCGAGGCGGCGCAGGTTGGGCATCAGCCCCGGAAACGCCTTCTCGTCCAGGTAGGTGCGTTCCAGGCTCTCGCCGTAGATCCACACGATGTTCTTCGGCCGCGCCAGCGTGCGCGCGGGAACCACGTACTCCGGCGCCACCGCGCTGTAGTCCACCGGCTTCATCTGCTGGTACATGCGGCGCGCATCGCCATACAGCGGGCTGCCGACGACGGCGGCCACCAGCAGCGCGGCGAACGCCGCCGACAATCCCGCGCCGTGCCGCGGCAGTCGGAAACGGCGCACGCGCAGCAGCAGCAGCGGAGCCAGCGACAGCAGGGCCAGGACCACGAAAGCGGCGATGTAGCCAGTGAAATCGCCGACCCCGGCGCCTTCCATGTCGCTGCGCAGGTGGTAGAGCGTGGCCGAGTTGATGCCGTCGCCACTGAGCCGGTCGATCAGCCACCAGGCGCTGGAGGCCAGCAGCAGCAATGACAGCAGGCCCGCCTTGAGCCGCGCCAGCATGGGCGTGGCCAGCAACAACAGGAACAGCGCGGGCAGGTACAGCCAGAAGGTCCAATGCATGCGGTCGCTTGGGTAGTGGAAACGGAAGGCGCCCCGACGCGGGAGAGGAAAGGCGCGATCCACAGGCCCGTGTCAGGCTCATGAAATGTGGATGACAGAAATCATGCACAGACAAACCTGACTGAAATGTTTGCTGGAAACGGCATAGTGCGCGCTGTGCGGCAGCAGGTGTCGCAGGCGCCGTGCTGCCTTCTGAAAGCATCGTGGCGCAGAGCATCGCGGCCCGTGGCGATGCGGTCCGCACGGCCTTCGATCGCTGGGCAGGGGGCCGTGCGTGCCGGATTTGGCGGGTTTTCCGGAAATCGCGCTTCCCGCGCGGTGCGGCCGCCGCTCAGCGGTGTCCGCGTTCCTCGCGCGCACGCGCACGGGTGCGGCGATCGAACAGCAGCGCGCTCACGATCAGGCCCAGGCCGATGACCACGCCGATGACGAGCAGCAGCATCGCGAACGCCGGATAGCCGAACAGCGAGAAGCGGCTGGGCACGCGCATCAGCAGCGCCGAGGACAGCAGCAGCGCAGCGGTGATCAGGCCGGCGGCGATGCGGTTGGCGACCTTCTGGATGTTCTCCATCAGCCGCGATTCCTCCAGCCCGGTGACCTTCATCTGCAGGCGGTTCTCGGCGACCAGGCTGAGGATGTCGGACATGCGCCGCGGCCCGGTGCGCAGCAGCTGCTGCAGCTCCATCGCCTCGCTGGCGAGGTTGGCGACCGACAGCGATTTGACCAGGCGCGCGCGCATCACGTGCTGCAGCTGGCGTTCGACCACCTGGCGCGTATCCAGCTCGGGCGCCAGCAGCCGGCACGCGCCTTCCAGGTTGAGCAGCGCCTTGCCGAGCAGGCTCAGTTCCGGCGGCGTGCGCAGGTTGCAGGCGGTGGCGATGCGCACGATCTCCAGCACCACGCGGCCCTCGGACAGGGTGTCGTTGGCGGCGTAGCGCGCGATCATCTGCCCGGTCAGGCGCAGGTAGCGCTCCTCGTCGTAGTCCTCCAGGCGCGTGCTGATGCCGATGATCTCGTCGGCCACTTCCTCGCCGCGCCCGTCCACGGCGGCGAACAGCACCTTGAGCAGGCGCTCGCGCAGGCGCGGCGGCACGTGCGCGACCATGCCCAGGTCGAACACCGCCAGGCGCTGGTCGTCGGTGACGCGCAGGTTGCCGGGATGCGGGTCGGCATGGATCTCGCCATGCACGAAGATCTGGTCCAGGTAGCCGCGCACCAGCGCCGCGGCCAGCGGCAGCATCGACTGCTCGGTGCGCCGCACCGGCGGGATCGCATCCACGCGCACGCCATGCACCAGCTCCATGGTCAGTACCCGCCGGCGGCACAGGTCCCACAGCGGCTGCGGCACCCACAGCTCCGGATAGGGCGCCAGGTGCTGGCCGAAGCGCGACAGGTTGGTGGCCTCGGCTTCGTAATCCAGCTCCATGCGCAGGGTCGTGGCGAACTCGTCCAGCCAGTCGGCGAAGCGCACGCGGCGGCCGATGCGGGTCAGGTGGTCGGCGGCGCTGGCGAAGCTGCGCAGCACGGCGATGTCCGAGCGCAGCTGCGCGGCGACCTCGGGCTTCTGCACCTTGATCGCGACCTCGCGGCCGTCGTGCAGCACGGCCCGGTGCACCTGGGCGATGGAGGCGCAGCCCAGCGGTTCGGGATCGAACAGGGCGAACAGCTTGCCGACCGGCGCGCCGAGTTCCTGCTCGATCACCGTGCGTATCTGCTCCACCGGGATGGGCGCGACCTGTTCCTGCATGCGCTCCAGCGCGGCCACGTACTCCAGCGGGATCATGTCCGGGCGCGTGGACAGCACCTGGCCGAGCTTGACGAAGGTCGTGCCCAGCGCTTCCAGGTCGGAGACGAACTGCGCCGGGTCGGCGTCGTCGGGAAGCTTCGTGTTGCGTGGCAGTCCGCCATCCAGCTGCAGGCCGGAGAAAACGCCCGAGTTGCGGTAGCGCAGCAGCAGCCGCAGGATCTGCTGGCGTCGGCTCATGCCGCCGACGGTCGTGGGGGTGGCCGGATCGTGTTTCGCTGCAGTCAAGGCGTTCTCCCGCACGGCATGATCGGGCAGTGTCACCGCCCGCCGGTGGGCGGGGGGTGAATGCGGCGGCCATGTCGCACCGGCCCGCGATGCGGGACAATCGGCGCATTCCACGCGCCCACGGTGCCCCATGGCTGGAGCCGGCCTGTTCGCCCTGCTCGACGATATCGCGACCCTGCTCGACGACGTTTCCATCCTGACCAAGGTCGCGGCGAAGAAGACCGCCGGTGTGCTCGGCGACGACCTGGCGCTCAACGCGCAGCAGGTCACCGGCGTCAGCGCCGCGCGCGAACTGCCGGTGGTGTGGGCGGTGGCCAGGGGCTCGCTGCTCAACAAGGCGATCCTGGTGCCGGCGGCGCTGGCGATCAGCGCATGGCTGCCCTGGGCGATCACCCCGCTGATGATGCTCGGCGGCGCCTTCCTCTGCTACGAGGGCGTGGAGAAGCTGACGCACAGGTTCCTCCACGGCAAGGAGGACGAGCAGCGGCACGCGGAACGGGTGCAGGCGCTGGCCGACGCCAACGTGGACATGGTCGCCTGGGAGAAGGGCAAGGTGCGCGGCGCGATCCGTACCGACTTCATCCTCTCGGCCGAGATCATCGTGTTGTCGCTGGGCGTGGTGGCGCACGTGCCGTTCCTGCAGCGCGTGCTGGTGCTGGCGGCCATCGCGCTGGCGATGACCGCCTTCGTCTACGGACTGGTGGCCGGCATCGTCAAGCTCGACGACGTCGGCATGTGGCTGCTGCGCCGTGGTCGCGCCGCCGCCACGCTGGGCCGCGCCATCCTGCGCGCGATGCCGTGGCTGATGCGCGGCCTGTCGATCGCCGGGACCGCCGCGATGTTCCTGGTCGGCGGCGGCATCCTCGTGCACGCCATACCGGCCCTGCACCACCTCGTGGTGGGCTGGATCCCCTCGCCAGCCTGGGAGATGGCGGCCAATGCCCTGGGCAGCGTGGTGGTCGGCCTCCTCGCTGGCGCCTTGGTGCTCACAGCGGTGACCTTGGTGCTGCGCCTGCGCGGTGGCAAACCGGCGCATTGAGCATCACGCTTCGCATCCGCAGGATTGCGTAGGACGCCGGGTTTCGCCGGTGCTTCTCACGTGCGCGCCGTCGCGCGCGCCTCCAGCATCTGCAGCACCATCCTGCGCGTGGCCGAGCGGGCGTGACGGAACGCGTGCAGCAGGCTGCGCTCGACGGGATCGTCGACCAGTTCGGCATCGGCGGCCGGTGTCCAGTCCTCGCACAGCGAAGGTTCGCCCCGGCCCGTCGCCAGCCATTCGTATGAGACTTCGGTGGCCAGCGCGATGGCGATCAGACGCGCGCTGCTGGGTGAAATGCCGGTAACGCTTTCCCAGTTGCCGACCGCGCTGCGGCTGACCCGCAGCTCCGCGGCCAGTTCGCCTTGCGTCATCTTCTTCCGTTGCCGCGCCATGCGGATTCTTATTCCCAGGCTTCCCGCCATATCACTTCCTTCCCCCTACAGGAACGCGGCCATTATAGGCATGACCGGGCTGGGGCCGCCTCATGAAAGCTCACGCCCGATTCCACAATGGCATGTCGCCAGGTCGAATATTCATGTCAGCGATACTGGCGCACTTGGTCATTAATGCTGACAGCTGCCTCATAAACCCTGCCATGCCTGATTGAGAGAGCGAATGTGCCATTGAATGTGGCGTGCATGGGGGCTTGTCGCGTCGTGGTGGATAGGGAAAAGTCATTCCCGTCCGATGACGAACGCATGGGGATGCAATGTCGCAACCGTTGTTCCGCGATGAAGTGCTCAAGGCCCGCCGCACCAGCTGGCTGGGCGGCATTTCGTTGGCGCAACCGCTGCGGCTGTGGGTGTTGACCGGGCTGGCGGTAATGGCTGCTTTCGTCATCGTGCTGTTCGTTACTCTGGGTACCTATACCCGTCGTTCCACTGTTACCGGGCAACTGGTGCCGATGAAAGGATTGGCAACGGTGGTGGCTCCCGCCAGTGGCGTGGTAACGCGGCTGGATGTCCCGGAAGGCGGACAGGTCGCCGCCGGCGGCACGCTTGCCCTGGTCTCCGTGCCGCGTGCCACCCAGGGCAGCGGCGATACACAAATGGCGCTGGAACAACGCCTGCAACAACGACAGGATGGTTTGCTCGCCACGCAACAGGCCCAGCACGCGCAGTTGCAGGCGCAGGCGCAAGGCATCGCCAGCCAACTGGCGAATGCGCAGCGCGAACTGGCGCAGGTGGAGGCGGAAGTGATCACCCGCCAGCAGCAGATCCGTATCGCTAGCGAAACCCTCGAACGCCTGCGCCGGCTCGAGGGTGGCCAGTTCGTGAGCGTGCTGCAGATCAAGCAGCAGGAAGCGCTGGTGCTGGACTACACCGGGCAGATGCAGACCCTGCAGCGGCAAGCCATCGGCACCCGCCGGCTGATGGCGCAACTGCAACAAGCCCAACGCGAACTGCCGGGCCAGCAGCAGGCCAGCGATGCCGGCTACCAGCGCGATCTGGCGCAGCTGGAACAGGAACGGGTGCAGATGCAGGCCAATAGTGCGCTGCTGGTGAAGGCGCCGGTAAGCGGTGTGGTCGCCACGCAGATCGTCAAGCCGGGGCAGGCGGTACAAGCCGGCCAGACGCTGCTGAGCCTGCTGCCGGGCGACGGAAAGCTGGAGGCCGAGCTGCTGGTGCCCAGCCGCGCCATAGGCTTCATCGCCCCCGGCGATACCGTGCTGCTGCGCTACCAGGCGTTTCCGTACCAGAAATTTGGTCACCAGGAGGGGCGGGTGGCGCGCATCAGCCGCAGCGCATTGAGCAGTGGCGAGCTGGGGGCGTTGATAGGCAATGCCCAGCAGGGCGAACCGTATTACCGCATCACCGTGGTGCTGGCGCAGCAGACCATTACTGCCTATGGCAAGCCCGAGCCGCTCAAGCCCGGCATGCTGCTGGATGCCGATGTGATGGGGGAGCGGCGTCGGTTGATCGAGTGGATTTTCGAGCCGTTGTATTCGCTGACGGGAAAGGTGGGGGGCGGTTGAGTTGCTCGGCTTGAGAGTGGAAGCGCTGGATGTACTCCGGACTCATGGTGCAGGAGCACTGCACGGTTCAACGAAGGGGAAGAAAGATGCGCAATCTGGAAAAAATCGAACTGAGTACGATCGCGGGAGGCGCAATTGGTGATTTCCCGGGGCAGGATCGGCAAGAGATCGAGCGTTTCCTCCGGGAACTAGAGGAACGCAGGATCTGGGAGGAAATCCAGCGGAATCACGGCAGGTAAGGTTCGCCTTGGATATGGCGCGAATGCCTGGATGTATTTCGGTCCGCCAGTTCGTTACGGGGGCGCGGCTTCTGCTTGCGCTATGCATGGCTCTTGTAGTGCTCGTTATTGGTTCTGCCTTGCCGGTAAGTGCGCAGGAGCATCCGCCCGTCGCGCTGTTCTCGCCCCAGGAGGCCATGCAGCTGGCAAGGGAGCCTCTATCGCGCATGCTGGATGAAACCACCTGTGAGCGCATCGAGGGAGTGATGTGGTCACGGGGAAATGGCCGCAGCATATTGAGGCCGGGCGGGATGGTCCTTCTCTATCGAGCTGGGCGTCGCACTCCCTTCATGGAAGTGACGAGTCGCGAGGACGGGGTTTTTGTTGCGCGGTTTCCTGCGAAGCCAGGCGAGGTCATCTACAGCCAGGTCGTTGCCGTGGATCCAGAGACCGGGCAGAGACAGTACGGCAGGAAGGATTTCCGGTCGGCTTGCATGAATACAGCCGTGCAGGTTGGAGAGGTCATACCGATCAAGGAAGAAGGTTGACGTCAGAGGATGCATTAAATCACCGGGTGTTTCCCGGTCCCGGGTGCGGGGCGCAGCATCACACTGGAGTGCAATGGAGAAGAACATGCGGAATCTGATCGATATGGAAGTGCAGGTGGTGGCTGGTGGTGCCGAATTTCCCTTCCCGGACAGGCGGGATGTTGAACGGCAGATCGAGCAGATGCTTGAGCAGATTGAGGAGCGTGAGAGGCTCGAAAATGCCCGCCGTAATGGTGGAAGTGTGTAGGGGAGATTGGTTTATTTTGCTGGAAATTATCCGCCCTTCCTTTTATGCGCTCAATTGTGATCATGCTTATGACAAGGGCATTGGGAGCTTCTGCATGAAAGCAAAAGTGTTTTTTTTGTACTTTGTTTCTTTGGCGATGTTTTTGCTTGGAGTGGTTGCTGTACATGAAGGGAAGTGGCTTATTTCAACTGCTCTTTTCTCCTTTTCTGTGATCGTTGCAGTTAGGGCAAAGACGGATAGGTGGTATTGGTAGGTCAGCGATAATCAAAGGGGTTTACGATATGCGCGAAATGAATGATCACGAGATTAAATGTGTCGGTGGAGAAGGGTTTTGGGGGGCGGTTGAGGGGGCCTTAGGAGGTGGCGCATTGGGTGCCGGGGCCGTAGGTGCAGCAGTTTTTTTGGGGGTTGCCTTAACTGGGCCGGTTGGTGTGGGCGTAGTCTTGGGCGCGGCGGCCATCGGTGCTGTCGCGAGAGGCCTGACTACTGAGTATTGATTTATATAATTTTGGAGGCTCTATGATTGAATTGAACTCGAGTGAATGTGATAAAATTGGTGGCGCCGGGCTGCAGTCGGACGTGCTTTGGGGCGCTGTTGGTGGAGCTGGGTCTGGCGGCGCTATTGGGGGGGCCCTTGGAGTGGCTGGTGGACCTGTAGGAATGTTGGTGGGGGGAATTGTGGGAGTAGGAGTGGGTTTTGTGTTTGGCGCTGCTGCCGCAGGAATGGCATCCATTTCTAAGTGAAATTCGGGAGGGTGAGCTATGCTCACCCTCCTCCATTGGGTGTCGTTTTATTGCGTGGGTATGTTTTTAATTATTTTTGGCTAATGATTTGTTTTATTTTTAATATTCAACGCAATCCAAAACTGCTGGGTGCTGCTTGGCTTCGCTAGTAATGATTGCCTTCACTCGTCGCTTGCATGTCCTAGCTGTGCCGCCATTTCTCGCTATCGCTCAGGGCGCGAGGCTCCTCAGCCTGATCCAAAATTACGCGTTAACTGGGATTTCTCACTCGCCCGCTGTTGCTGGACCTAGACGATCTAGACAAGTCCAAACTGCCTGCATCCTGCATTGGGGCGTAAACCGCTTCGGGCTAACCAGGGCCAGTCGCAACAAAATAATGATTCTCGATCTGGTCGTTGGTAAGCGGTTGCTCTGATGTTTTATTTTGATAATTGAGGTGAGAAAAATATTTGGGTTGTTGTTGTGTCTTTTGTTTTCAGCGTCATTGCGTTCTGCATAAATGCTGATTGGTCATATCTTATTTTTCCGTCATTTATTGTGACTGTCTGGATTTTCTTTCTTGGAAAATAGGCTGTAGGACTTATGCGCTTGGCACGCGAGGGAGCGGCTGTGTACGGCTTGGTGAAATTTTATTAATGTTGATGAATTCAATAATTCAATCTGAAGCCTCTGAATGCGGCTTGGCCTCGCTGGCAATGGCCGCTTCAGCCCACGGCCTGCATATTGGGCTGCCGGAGCTGCGCCACCGCTTCCCGCTGTCGCTCAAGGGCGCAAAGCTTTCGTATTTGATTCAAATCGCACAGCAGCTTGGCTTTTCCACCCGCCCGCTGCGACTGGATATGGAGGATTTGGGCAAGCTGAAATTGCCCTGCATCCTGCATTGGGATTTGAACCACTTCGTCGTGCTGGCCAAGGTAGGCCGTAACAAGGTCACGATTCTCGACCCGGCCATCGGCGAGCGGGTGCTGTCGCTGGCCGAGGTTTCCGAACATTTCACCGGCGTGGCGCTGGAGTTGTCGCCGACCGCCGAGTTCAAGCCGCAGAAGGCAGTGCCGGCCATTACCGCGCGGCAGTTGACGGGCCCAGTCCGCGGGTTGTGGCGCGCATTGGGGCAGATCCTGCTGCTGTCGGTGGCCTTGCAGGTATTCGTGGTGCTGGCCCCGTTCTTCATGCAATGGGTGGTGGACCAAGTACTGGTCTCGGCCGACCGCGACCTGCTTACCGTATTGGGGTTGGGCTTCGGTCTGGCATTGTTGCTGCAGATCGGCATCGGCCTGCTGCGCGGCGTGGCGGTGGTGCATCTGTCTTCGCGCCTGGGCCTGCAATGGATGGGCAATGTGTTCGCGCATCTGCTCAAGCTGCCGCTGGACTTCTTCGAGAAGCGTCATCTGGGCGACGTGACTTCCCGCCTGTCGTCGGTGCAGGCCATCCAGCGCACGCTGACCACCAGTTTCGTGGAAGCCCTGATCGATGGCCTGATGGCGGTGGTCACACTGGGCCTGATGCTGGTCTACAGCTGGAAACTTGCGCTGGTGACCTTGGTGGCGGTGGTCCTGTATGCCGGCATCCGCGCGCTGGCCTACCGCCCGCTACGCGATGGCACCGAGCAGCAGCTGGTGGCCGGGGCAAAGCAGCAGACGCACCTGCTGGAATCCTTGCGTGGCATGCAGAGCGTTAAGGTCGCCGGCGAGGAATCGCGGCGACGCAGTACCTACGACAACCTGATGGTGGAGACCGTCAACAAGGAAGTACGACTGGCCCACCTCGGGCTGGGCTTCAACGGTGCCAGCCAGCTGGTGTTCGGCATCGAGCGCATCGCGGTGATCTGGATCGGCGCGGTGCTGGCGCTGGGCAATGTGTTTTCAGTGGGCATGTTGATCGCCTACCTGGCCTACAAGGACCAGTTCGCCGGGCGCATGAGCGCACTGATCGACAAGTGGGTGGAGTTCCGCATGCTGCGCCTGCACGGCGAGCGCCTGGCCGATATCGTGCTTACGCCGCCGGAGGACGACCACGCGCTGCCGGAGACGCTGCCGCCGCAGGACGTGCGCATAGAGGTGCGCAACCTGTCCTTCCGGTACGCCGAGGGCGAGCCGTGGGTGTTGCGCGATTGCAGTTTCAGCATCGCGCCGGGCGAGTCGGTGGCGATCATCGGTGTGTCCGGGTGCGGCAAGACGACATTGGTCAAGCTGCTGCTGGGCCTGCTCAAGCCCAGCGAAGGCAGCATCCACATCGGCGGTCACGACCTGCACAAGCTCGGCGCGCGCAACATGCGCGCCATCGTCGGCGCGGTGATGCAGGACGATCAGCTGTTCGCCGGCAGCATCGCCGACAACATCGGCTTCTTCGACCCCGAGTTCGATCTTGAGCGTGTCGAGCAGGCGGCGCGGCTGGCGGCGGTGCACGACGATATCGTCGCTATGCCGATGGGCTACCACGGCCTGATCGGCGACATGGGCAGCTCGCTCTCCGGTGGTCAGAAGCAGCGCATCATCCTGGCGCGCGCGCTGTACCGGCAGCCGAAACTGCTGTTCCTGGACGAGGCGACCAGCCACCTGGACGTGGGCAACGAGCAGCTGGTCAACGCGGCGATCCGATGCCTGGACGTCACCCGTGTGATCGTCGCCCATCGCCCGGAAACCATCGCCAGCGTCGATCGCGTGCTGGTGATGGAGCAGGGGCGCATCGTGCAGGAACTGCGGCCCCAATGTGGCGAAGCGACGGGGGAGAAGGCGGCTTGATTGTTTAATGGGCATGATGCCCACAACCCGCTACGCAGGTGGACTGCGTAACAATGGAGCAAATCAAATGATGCAAGAACTCACGAAAGAAATGGTTGGCGAGGTCAGTGGTGGCGATGGGGTGATGACGGCCTCTGGCACCCTTGTGGGTATCGCTGCGGGTGCACTGGTTATTGGGACGGGTGGTGGCATCCTCGTCGGAGCAGCGCTCGGCGCAGCCATTTGGGGAGTGGCATCGCATTACTATCTGGAAAAGTAATGTGATTTCGCAACATGGCAGGGCATGTGCCCTGCCATGTTCCTGATCTCGAGGTTTTCGATGAAAAACAAGCTCTATACAAGAGCAAGCAAGTTCTGCGTGTGGCTGGGAATCCTGTTCATTATTCCGAACAAGCTCTGGCTGATGCATGAGCGAGGTGCGGTGGGTTTTGATTTTATCGAACTGGTTTTATATGCGTGGCTGGTGGTGGGCAACTATGTTCTTGGCTACCGGTTGATTGATCGGCCTTCCTGGGCGGGTTATGTCATGCCGAAGAAATGGATGGATGAGTGGCTGCTTCTTTCCAATGCCGAGGCAGATGTGACGAGGTCCAACGGATTCCGCTTGATCGTTGTGGCGGCATGTGTCGCAGCGCTGGCCGTGATGTGGCTTGCGGTCATGAACGGCAAGCTTTGATCTGAATGGCGACGTGTTTCAACTGACCTTTGTCTTGCTCGTGAATGTCCAAAGCTTTCTTCCCGGCCTTCCCTTTTCGACTTTGCCGACAAGGAAAGAGCATCGCCCGTCAATCCTGACAGTTGTGCAGGGACCGCCCGCGCATATCCAATAGAGCCGTTGCGGCACGCATGGCGTGGGTTTACGACGAGCCCGCGCCATGCGGTCGCCTGCTGCTGCGCATTCCGTCAATTCGTTCCAACCATGGGGAAATCGATGTCGAAGTTGTCTTCCTGCGCCCTGGGCGTAGCACTCTCGTTCGTGTTGATGCCGGCGGCGTACGCCAAGGGCGAAACGGCCGTGCTGCCGAAGTCGGTAGCTGCCGGGCCGTGCGTCGAAGGCATCTGCGAGTACCGCCTGCCCAATGGCCTGCGGGTGCTGCTGTTTCCCGATGCGAGCAAGCCCACCGTCACCGTCAACCTGGTCTATGGCGTGGGCTCGATGCAGGAGAACTACGGCGAGACCGGCATGGCGCACCTGCTGGAGCACCTGCTGTTCAAGGGCACGCCGAAGCATCCGGACATCCCCGGCGAGATGCAGCAGCGCGGGGTGAGCAAGAACGCCACCACCTCGCTGGACCGCACCAACTACTTCGCTTCGTTCCCGGCCAACGACGACACGCTGGATTGGCTGCTGGCGCTGGAAGCGGACCGCATGGTCAATTCCAGGGTCGCCAAGGCCGACCTGGACAGCGAGATGACCGTCGTCCGCAACGAAATGGAAGCCGGCGACAACAATCCCGCCGGCGTGCTGATGAAGCGCATGCGTTCGGTCGCCTACGACTGGCACAACTACGCCAACCTGCCCATCGGCGCGCGTTCGGACGTGGAGAACGTGCCGATCGAGAACCTGCAGGCGTTCTACCGCACCTGGTACCAGCCGGACAACGCGCTGCTGATCGTGGCCGGCCGCATCGACGCCGACAGGGCGCTGGCGCGGGTCGCCGCGCATTTCGGGCCGCTGAAGAAGCCGGCGCGCGTGCTGCCTGCGTTCCACACCGTCGAGCCGACCCAGGACGGCGAGCGCGAGGTGACGGTGCGCCGCACCGGCGACCTGTCGCTGGTGGCCACCACCTACCACGTGCCGGCGCTGGCGCAGGCCGACAGCGCGGCGCTGGCGGTGCTGGGCAACGTGCTCGGGCATACGCCCAGCGGGCGCCTGCACAAGGCGCTGGTGGAAACCAAGCTGGCGGCGGGCGCGGGAGCCGGCAGCGGGAGCATGCGCGATCCGGGGCTGTTCAACGTGATCGCGGTGCTGCCCAAGGACGGCGACGCCGCCAAGGCCGAGGCCGAACTGCTCCGGCAGGCCGAGGCTGTCGTGGCCCGGCCGGTGACCGGGGAGGAGGTGGAGGCCGCGAAACAGCGCATCGCCAACGACCAGGAAAACCTGCTCAACAACGTCAACGCGGTGGCGATGGCGTTGTCGGAGTACCAGGCGGCCGGCGACTGGCGCCTGCTGTTCGTGCAGCGCGACGCCATCGCCAGGGTGACGGCCGCGGACGTCAACCGGGTGGCCGCGGCCTATCTGAAGCCGAGCAACCGCACGCTGGGCCGGTTCGTGCCCACCGATGCGCCGGACCGCGCCGAGGTGCCGGCCGCACCGGCCATCGCCAGCGTGGTCGACGGCTATACCGGCCGGACCGCGGTGGAGGCGGGCGAGACGTTCGAGGCGACCCCGCAGAACATCGCCGCGCGCACGCAGACGTTCACCCTGGGCGAGGGCCTGAAGGTGTCGCTGCTGCCACGCCGGACCCGCGGGCAGACGGTCGCGGTCAATGCCAGTTTCGAGTTCGGCAACGAACAGGCCGTCACCGGGCGCGACACTGCCGCGCAGTGGGTGGGGTCGATGCTGCTGCGCGGCGCGGCGGGGCAGAGCTACGAGCAGCTCGTCGCGCGTTTCGATGCGCTCAAGACCGAGGCGTCCATCGGCGGCAACCTGCAGGGCGCGCAGATCCGCCTCGCCGGCAAGCGCGAAACCCTGGCCGAGGCGCTGGCGCTGGCCGCGCAGGTGCTGCGCCAGCCCGACTTCCCGCAGGACCAGTTCGAGCAGCTGCGCCTGCAGGCCGTCACCGGCATCGAGGCCCAGCGCAAGGAGCCGGGCATGCTCGCGTCGATGGCGATGGCGACGTACTTCGATCCGTGGCCGGCGGGTCATCCGCTGCATGCGGATTCGCTGGACGAATCCCTGGCCAAGCTCGAGGCGCTGAAGCTGGAAGACCTGCGCGCGTGGCACCGCGATTTCTACGGTACCGCCAGCGGCCAGATCAGCGTGGTGGGCGACTTCGATCCCGAAGCGGTCAAGGTGCAGCTGCAGGAACTGTTCGCCGGCTGGAAGCCGCCGGTGCCGTATGCGCCCATCTCCACCCGTTACCAGCCGCGCGCCGCGCACCGCGAGAGCTTCGCCACGCCCGACAAGCCCAACGCGGTGCTGCTGGCGCGGCAGAACGTATCGCTCAACATCGCCGACGCCGACATGCCGGCGCTGAGCATCGCCGTGGACATCCTCGGCGGCGACCCGCTCAAGTCGCGCCTGGCCGACCGCATCCGTCAGCGCGAAGGCCTGAGCTATGGCGTCAGCGCCGGCCTGCGCGCGGATGACAGCCGCATCGGCCGCGACGACAACGGCAGCCTTACCGTGCAGGCCATCGCCGCCCCGGAGAACATGGGCAAGGTCGAGGCCGCGCTGCGCGAGGAGCTGGCGCGGCTGGTCGCCGATGGCGTGACCGCGCAGGAACTGCGCGACGCCGTCGCCGCGCGCCTCGTGCAGCGCGAACAGTCGCGCGCCACCGATGGCGCGGTGGCCGGCCTGCTGCAGGGCCTGCTCGATTACGACCGCACCATGTCGTTCGTGATCGAGCGCGATGCGGCCTACCGGGCGTTGACGGTCGAGCAGGTCAACGCCGCCCTCCGCAGGCACCTGAAGCCGGACAGCCTGAGCGTGTTCGTGGCCGGCGACTTCAAGTAAGCGGATGCCGGGGCGGGCATGTACCGCCCCGGTCCTGTCGACGGACGCGCGTGCGCCTGCCCGCGGTCCGCGCCGACGGCGGGGTCAACCGGCGTTGCCCACCCGGTCGCGGCCGGCCTGCTTGGCCGCGTAGAGCGCGCGGTCGGCGCGCTGCAGCAGCGCGTCGGCGGATTCGCCGGCGCGCCACTGCGCGATGCCGGCGCTGAAGCGCACGTGCACGCGCTGGCCTTCGTGCAGGAACGGGCGGTGGGCGAGGGCCTCCTGCAGCCGGCGCAGCTGCGCGTCGGCCTGGTCCTGCGGCATGCCGGGCAGGACCAGTACGAACTCGTCGCCGCCCAGGCGCGCGACCTGGCCGTGGCTGCCCAGGCGTGTCTGCGTGGTCGCCACCAGGTGGCGCAGGGCATGGTCGCCGCCGGCATGGCCGTAGTCGGCATTGGTCTGGCTGAAATGGTCCAGGTCCAGCATGGCGATGCTGAGTGGCGCCTGCGCGGCGCCCATCGCATCGGCGAGCAGTTCCTGCAGCCCGCGCCGGTTCAGGGCGCCGGTCAGCGGATCGGTGCGCAGCTGGCTGCCGGCTTCTTCCAGCTCGCGTTCGAGCTGTTGCACGCGCTGTTCGGCGGCCAGTGCTTCCGCGCGCGCGCTGGACAGGCGGTCGCGCGCGCGCAGGGCCTGCGACTGCAGCCGGGCGGTGTCCTGCAGCACGCTCTGCAGCAGCTGGCCCAGGTCGGCGAGGCTGCGCGCCTGGCGCACGGCGACCGCGTAACTGGCGATGCGGTCGTGGTACTCGCCGGTCTGCGAGGCCATGCCATCCACCTGCTCGACGAAATCGACCATCAGGTCGCGCATCGCCGCCTTGGATTCGTCGATGCCCTGCTTGAGCACGCCCTGCCGGTAGATCACCTCGCGCAGGTCGTTGCGGGTGCGCTCCAGCGAGGTGCGGTCCAGAGGCCCGGCGAGCATCTGCCGCACATTGCCGATCTGGCCGTGCAGCCAGCTGCCGCCATCGATCAGCTCGGCGATGTTCTGCAGCAGCAGGTCGAACAGGTTGAGCAGCAGGTCGTGCTGTTCGTGCAGCACGTCGTTGCGCACGCCGACCTGGTGGCAGAGTTCGCGTAGGTGCTGCTCCACCGGCTCCAGCGATTGCCCCGACCGCCAGCCGCGCAGCTCCTCGCCCATGCGCCGGGCCTGGGTTTCCAGTTCCGGCGCCTGCTGCAGCAGGCTGGACAGCACCGCGCCGAGGGTATTGCGCAGCATGTCGCGCAGGCGCTCGGCCTCGCCGTTGCCGCCGTGCGCGGGTTCCAGTTCGATGGTGCGGATGTACTTGTCGATCAGCTGGCGCAGCAGGCGGCCGTAGCGTTCCCATTCCTGGCGCTCGTAGGCGCTCTGCAGCAGCCGGCCTAGGTCGCCGAGTTCGCCGGGAAGGCTGGACATCCCCTGGGCGAAGGCATGCAGCAACGCTTCCGGCGCGTGCGCCTGGGCGAACATCCGCTGCAGCGGCGCCGCACCGTGGCCGTGGGACGCCGGAGCGGGTGCGGCGGGTGCGGTCGGCTCGGCCATGGACTGGCGGCGTGACAGGATGCGTCCCAGTCCGGCAGGCTTGGGGGGCGGAGTGTCGGTGCTGTCGGCCATCGCGAGGCGGTTCCGGACGGGGGCGCGGCCGGGCCGCGGGCGGGGATTGATGCCCCCATTATCGGCATTGCGGATGCCGGCTTGAACAGCCGTGCGAAGGAGGAGCGGGATGCGCGTATTGCTGGCCGGGGCCACCGGACTGGTTGGATCGCAGGTGTTGCGGCGGCTGCTGGCCGACGCGCGCTGCACGGCGGCCGTCGCACCGGGCCGGCGGCCGCCGGCATTGCAGGATCCGCGCCTGTCCAGCCCGGTGCTGGATTTCGACCAGCTGTCGCTGGAGGCGCCCTGGTGGAATGTGGACGCGGCGATCTGCGCGCTGGGCTCGACCCTGAAACAGGCCGGTTCGCGCCAGGCTTTCCAGCGCATCGACCACGGGTATCCGCTGGCCATCGCACGCGCCGTGCGGGCCCATGGCTGCACGGTCTTTGCCTTGAACTCGGCGATGGGCGCCAATCCGCGCTCGCCGTTCTTCTACAACCGGGTCAAGGGCGAACTGGAGCGCGACCTGCGCGCGCTGGAATTCGCATCGCTGGCACTGGTGCGGCCGGGCTTGATCGGTGGCGAACGCGCCGAGCCGCGCCCTGGCGAGCAGGCCGCCGCACGGGTGCTGGGAGCGCTGGCGCCCGTGCTGCCGCGCGCGTGGCGGATCAATCCGGCCGGACGTATCGCCGATGCGCTGGTCGAAGCGGCATTGGCGCCACGGCCGGGTGTACGGGTGATCGGATCGGCGCAGCTGGTCTAGGCGCGAGGCAGGAATGGAGCCGGCCGGTGGCCCGCTGGCGCGGGACGCGCTCAGGCCGGCAGCGACTGGCCGCCGTCCACCGCCAGGACCTGCCCGGTGATCCAGCGCGCGGCGGGCGAGCACAGGAACACCGCGGCCGCGGCCACGTCGTCGGCATCGCCGAAGCCGCCGAACGGAATCCGCTCGCGGATGCGTTCATACAGCGCCGGATCGGAGGCGCGGCGCTGGTCCCACAGCCCACCGGGGAACTCGATGGAGCCCGGGGCGATGGCATTGACGCGGATGCGCTCGCGCGCCAGTTCGGTGGCCAGGGTGACGGTGTAGTAGTCCAGCGCCGCCTTGGCGGTGGAATAGGCGGCCGCGCGCGGCGTCGGCACGCGGCCGTTGATCGAGCTGACGTTGAGGATGACCGGGGCCGCGCTGCGCCGCAGGTGCGGCAGCGCGAAACGGTTGGTGCGCACGGCGGCCATCAGGTCGACATCGAAGCCGGCCTGCCAGCTGGCGTCGTCGTTGCCGTTACCGAACCCGGAGGCATTGTTGACCACGATGTCGATGCCGCCCAGCGCGGTGGCGGCCGCTTCGACCCAGGCTTCGATCTGCGCCGCATCGGCCAGGTCGCAGGCGTGCACGTGTACGTGGGCGCCATTGGCCTGCAGCGTTTCCCGCGCACGCTGCAGGCCCTCGTGGCCGCGCGCGCACAGGCCCAGTCGTGCGCCGTGCCGGGCGAAGGCGGCGGCGATGGCCAGGCCGATGCCGCGGCTGCCGCCGGCGACCAGCACACGGGCCTGGCCCAGGTCGGGAAGGGACATCGTCGGGCTCCGCTGCAGGGGAAGGCGGACATTGTCGCCGCAATGGCCCGCCACTATTCCCAGGCGTTGGCGGGCTGCCCTTGGTCGGGATGGCGCATGCGCACCACGCAGAAGCGGTGACCGGTGGGCGCTTCCATCACCCACCAGCGCTTGACCAGGCCGATGCGGCGCGCGCCCAGGGCTTCGAGCCGGTCGGCCTCGGCGTCGATGTCGTCGGCCTCGATGTCCAGGTGCACGCGCGAGGGATGGCTGACGCGCTGCACTTCTACGTGCAGTCCGCCGGGCGCGCCCAGCAGTTCGGCGTACTGCGCGCCATCGGCATCGGTTTCGGCGGGGCGCGATGGCAACCCCAGCGCGGCGCTCCAGAACGCGGCGGCGGTGTCGCTGTCGGTGTCCTGGCAATCGATGATGAAGCCGGCCAGACGGCTGCGATGGGCCATGCGGGTGCTCCTGTGTCGGGAAAGGCGAGCTTACGTCCGTGACGCCGGAGCGCGCGTGGGCGCCGTGGCATGGGCTTGTCCGCCAAGGCGCCATGCGGCGCCGCACAGCGCGCCGTAGACCAGCCATTCGGCCAGCCGCTGCAGCAGGCCACGCCAGGGCTGCAGGTCCGGTGCGCCCATCAGCACGAACAGCAGCAGCCATGTCGCCGCCAGCGCGATCCACAGCAGGCGGAAGCCGGTACGCAGGCCGGGCGCGGTCGCCAGCAACAGCAGGCCCAGCGCGGTTCCGCCGTAGGTGACCAGGCCCAGCAGCGTATGCAGCAATTGACGGGTGCTGCCGCCCGCCGGGCAGCCCAGATCGCACGGCGCCAGCGCCGAGCCGATCCAGGCCAGCGGCTCGCACAGCAGCAGCCAGTAACCGAACCGGCTGGCGCCGCCAACCGGCGCGAAGGGCGCGGTGGCGACCAGCAGCCAGGCCGCGACCAGCCCCACCGGAACGAAGCCGGCCAGGCTGATCAGCCGCGCGTGCGTGCTGCCGCTGGCGCCCAGTTCGCTGATGTACTGCGCCAGGTGCGAATAGCCCGGCTTGAGCAGCGCACCGCCGAACAGCATGCACAGGTAGGCGAGCGCGAACAGCACGACGATCCGGCGGGGATGGCGCATGGCGGCTTCCAGGTGGGGCGTCGCGCCGGATCAGCGCGGTGCGCTGGAAAGGAACAGTTCGACCTTGCCGCAGGACGGGCAGGCATGCAGGTCGAACTCCTCGCGGTTCACCAGCAGTTCGCCGATGCCGCCGAGCAGGAACGGCATGGCCTGCGAGCCCTCGTGGAAGCGCTTGCGGCCGGCGAACACCATGGGCGTGCCGGGGCAGCGCAGGCAGTGGAGCAGGCGTGGCGGCCAGGCCTGCGGATCGCCGTTGTCGGGCCGGAAGGCCGGGTCCGCGCTGCCATCGGCGCGCGTGCCGCATTTCCAGCATTGTTCGAAACCGTCCTCGTTGCTTTCCCTGCAGTGGGTACAGATCCAATGCGTCATGGCGTTGCCGGATGGAGAGGAGTCGACATCGTAGCCCGGCCGCGCCGCGATGGCCGGAGCCTGGCAGGAGTTTCATCCGGCGCGCTTCCGGCCAGCGCCGGGCCGCCGACATGAAAACCGCCGCCGGGCAGCGCGGCGACAAAGCGACCGCCCGGCGCGATCGCGGGCATTTCCGGTCGATGGCCCGCGCGGTTGTCGCCATGGAGGGCGGCAACAAAAAAAGCCCGCATCGCTGCGGGCTCAAGTCTTGCTGCAAAAAAGCGTCCGTCGCCGGCGGTCAGTCCGGCCGGGCCAGGTCGTCGATCAGCACGCGCAGGAAGCGCGCGGCCTCGCCGCCGGTGCAGGCGCGGTGGTCGAAGGTGACCGACAGCGGGATGACCTTGTGCGTCTCCACGCCGCCCATCACCGGGGTCACCTGGAAGCGGGCGCGGCCGGCGGCGACGATGGCCACGCACGGCGGCACCACCACCGGAGTGGCGTAGCGGCCGGCGAACATGCCGAAGTTGCTCAGCGAGATGGTGTAGCCGCTCAGTTCCGATGGCGCGATGCTGCGCTCTTCCACCTGCTGGCGCAGGCGGTTGATGCCTTCGCGCACGCCGCGCGCGTCGAGCATGTCGGCGTTGCGCAGCGCCGGCACGAACAGGCCGTCGTCGGTGTCCACGGCAATGCCGATGTCCACCTGCGCATGCAGGGTGCGGGTCAGGTTGTCGCCGTCGAACCAGGCGTTCATCGCCGGCACCGCCTGGCAGGCGGTCACGATCCCGCGCACCAGGCGCGAGGTCATGTCGTTGCCCGGTGCCCAGGCATGGATGTCGGCGTCGTCGGTCAGCGTGGTCGGCACGACCTTGCTGTGCGCGTCGGCCATGACCCGCGCCATGTTGCGGCGCACGCCCTTGAGCGGTTCCGGCTGGCCCTTGGCGACCACGCCCGGGGGCGCGGTGCGCATCGGCTTGCCGGCGGCCGAGAGCGGGGTGCGCGCGGCTTCGGCGCGCACGGCCGGCGCCGGTG
>NZ_JASCOS010000059.1:0-22100 GCF_029959705.1 Stenotrophomonas sp. PS02297
CCCGCCGCGGGGCCGGGGCGCGCGCGCCGCGGCGGGGGGGGGGGGGCCCCCCCCCCCCCCCCCCCCCCCCCACCACGGGGTCAAACCCCGTGCGCAGCCAGCTGGCCCAGGCGCTGCACCGCGACCGAGACGGTCGGGTAGTCCAGCGTCTTCTGCTCGGCCAGCTCGGCCAGCATCGCCAGGGTGAAGCGCAGGCCGCTGTCCTCGCGGCCCAGCCAGGCGGCGACCTTGGCCTCGGCACTGGCGCCCTTCATCGACAGCACCTGGCCGGCGAGGTTGCGCTGGTGCGCGGCCAGCTCGTCGCGCAGCACGCCGCGGGCAACGGCGTGCCAGCGGCCGTTGACCTCCAGCGCGTCGATCTGCTCGAACAGCCACGGCATCTGCAGGGCTTCGCCCAGGCGGAAGTGAACCTTGGACACGTCCACCGGCTTGAGCTTGCGGGTCCGGGCCAGTTCGATGATGTCGAACGCCGGTTCCAGGAACTGCAGCTCGGACAGCTGCTGCGCCAGCGCCGCCGGCAGGCCCTTTTCCTTCCACTGCTTGACGCTGGCCTCGTAGGCCGGGCGCTGCGAATCCGGCAGCACGCCCGAGGCGATGCGGATGTCGTTGAACGGCCCCTGGTAGCGTTCTACCGCGGCGGTGATGCCCGGCATCGCGCCCGGACGGTTCAGCAGCCAGCGCACGAACGCACGCTGCAGCTTCCAGATCACTTCCAGCGCGTCGACCTGCACGGCCTCCGGCAGGGTGCCGTCCAGCGCGTCGATCTGCGTCCACAGCGCGCGCGCGTCCAGCGTCTCGCGGCTGATGGTGTAGGCCTTGGCGACCTCGGCCACGCTGCGGCCGGTATCTTCCTGCATGCGCATCAGGAAGGTGGCGCCCATGCGGTTGATGGTCTGGTTGGTCACCGCGGTGGCGATGATCTCGCGCTTCAGGCGGTGGCCGTTCATCGCGTCGGCGTACTTCTTCTGCAGCGGCTGCGGGAAGTAGCGCAGCAGCTCCTTGGACAGGTACGGATCTTCCGGGATGTCCGATTCCAGCAGCTGCTGGAAGGCGACGATCTTGGAGTAGGACAGGATCACCGACAGTTCCGGACGGGTCAGCCCCTGGCCGCGCAGCTTGCGCGCGGACAGCTCGGCGTCGGACGGCAGGAACTCGATCTGGCGGTCGAGCAGGCCCTGCTGCTCCAGCGTGCGGATGAAATGCTGCTTGGAACCCAGGCGCTTGACGCTCATCCGCTCCATCAGGCTGATGGCCTGGTTCTGGCGGTAGTTGTCCATCAGCACCAGCCCGGCGACCTCGTCGGTCATCGAGGCCAGCAGCTTGTTGCGCTGCTCGACGGTGAGCTTCTTGGCGCGCACCACGTCGTTGAGCAGGATCTTGATGTTGACTTCGTGGTCGGAGGTATCGACGCCGGCGGAGTTGTCGATGAAGTCGGTGTTGAGCAGCACGCCGTTCTGCGCGGCTTCGATGCGGCCCAGCTGGGTCATGCCCAGGTTGCCGCCCTCGCCCACGATCCTGCAGCGCAGCTCGCCGCCATTGACGCGCAGGCCGCTGTTGGCGCGGTCGCCGACTTCGGCGTTGGTCTCGCTGGCCGCCTTGACGTAGGTACCGATGCCGCCGTTCCACACCAGGTCCACCGGCGCCTTCAGCGCGGCGTTGATCAGGTCGGTCGGGGTCATCGACTTGATGCCGGCGTCGATGCCGAGCGCCTCGCGCACCTGCGGGGTGATCTCGATCGACTTGAGCGAGCGGGCATAGATGCCGCCGCCCTTGCTGATCAGCTTGGCGTTGTAGTCCGCCCAGCTCGAGCGCGGCAGTTCGAACAGGCGCTGGCGCTCCTTGAACGAGCTGGCCGCCACCGGGGTCGGGTCGAGGAAGATGTGGCGGTGGTCGAAGGCGCAGACCAGCTGCACATGCTCGGACAGCAGCATGCCGTTGCCGAACACGTCGCCGGACATGTCGCCGATGCCGACGCAGGTGAAGTCCTGCTTCTGGCAGTTGCGGCCCAGCGCACGGAAGTGGCGCTTGACCGACTCCCACGCGCCGCGCGCGGTGATGCCCATGCCCTTGTGGCTGTAGCCGACCGAGCCACCCGAGGCGAACGCATCGTCCATCCAGAAGCCGTGGGCCCGGGCGATGCCGTTGGCGATGTCGGAGAAGGTCGCGGTGCCCTTGTCGGCGGCGACCACCAGGTACGGATCGTCCTGGTCATGGCGCACCACGCCTACCGGCGCCACGATCTTGTTGCCGACGATGTTGTCGGTGATGTCCAGCAGGCCGTTGATGAAGCGCTTGTAGCAGGCCACGCCTTCGGCGAACCATGCGTCGCGGTCGAGCGCCGGATCCGGCAGCTGCTTGGCGAAGAAACCGCCCTTGGAGCCGACCGGCACGATCACCGTGTTCTTCACCATCTGCGCCTTGACCAGGCCCAGCACCTCGGTACGGAAATCCTCGCGACGGTCGGACCAGCGCAGGCCGCCACGGGCCACGGCGCCGAAGCGCAGGTGGGTGCCTTCCACGCGCGGGCCGCACACCCAGATTTCGCGGTACGGGCGCGGCTTGGGCGCATCCGGCACCTTGGCGGCGTCGAACTTGAAGCTGATGTAGTCGGCCGGGCCGCCGTCGGCGCGTACGCCGTCCTTGCGCTGCATGTAATAGCTGGTGCGCAAAGTGGCTTCGATCGCACCGATGAAGCTGCGCAGGATGCGGTCCTCGTCCAGGCTCGACACGCCGTCCAGCAGCTTGACCAGGGCGTCGTGCACCAGCGCCATGCGCGCGTCACGGTTGCTGCCGCGCGCCTTGACCAGGCCCTCGAGCAGCTTGACGGTGGCGGCGTCGCCGCCGGCCAGCGCCTTGAACTGCGCCAGCTGCGCGTCGGCGGTGGCCTTGTCGGTGGCCGGCGCCGGATCGAAGCGGGCTTCGAACAGCTCCACGATCAGGCGCGCCAGCAGCGGATAGCGGTTGAAGGTGCCTTCGACGTAGGCCTGCGAGAACGGCACGCCGATCTGCAGCAGGTACTTGCAGTAGCCGCGCAGCATCGCCACCTGGCGCCAGTCCAGGCCGGTGGCCAGCACCAGGCGGTTGAAGCCGTCGTTCTCGGCCTCGCCGTGCCATACACGGGCGAAGGCATCGGCGAAGGCCGCGCTGGCGGCAGCCGCGTCGATGGCGCCGACGGTCGATTCGACCTCGAAGTCCTGCACGTAGACCGGCGCGTCGTCCACCATCAGGCGGTACGGACGCTCGGCGATCACGCGCAGGCCCATGTTCTCCATCATCGGCAGCACGTCGGACAGCGGGATGTCCTTGAGCTGGCGGTACAGCTTCATGCGCAGGCCATCGGCGCCGTCGCGGTGGATCGGCTGCAGGCTCAGGCGCAGGTCGTCCGGGCCGGTCAGCGCGTCGAGCTGGGCCACGTCGGCAGCGGCGATCTCGGCGCTGGAGTCCTCGATGTAGCCGGCAGGCAGCGCCTTGCCGATGCGCGAGGCGATGCGCAGGCCTTCGCTTTCGCCATGGCTGGCGACCAGCGCCTCGCGCAGGTCGTCCTGCCAGTTGCGCAGGGCATGGGCCAGGCGCTTCTCCAGGCCCTCGGTGTCCAGGTCCAGGCTCTGCCCGGCCTTCGGGCGCACGATCAGGTGCAGCTGCGCCAGCGGCGAGTCGCCCAGCACCACGCTGGAATCGACGTATTCGCCCTGCAGCGCGTCGCGCAGCAGGGCCTCGATGCGCAGGCGCACATCGGTGTTGAAGCGCTCGCGCGGCAGGAACACCAGCGCGGAGATGAAGCGGCTGAACTTGTCGCGGCGCAGGAACAGGCGGCTGCGCACGCGCTCCTGCAGGCCGAGCACGCCCATCGCGGTGCGGAACAGTTCGTCCTCGCTGGACTGGAACAGCTCCTCGCGCGGCAGCGATTCGAGGATGTGGCGCAGCGCCTTGCCGCTGTGGCTGGACGGGCTCAGGCCCGAACGCTTCATCACGTTCTCGTAGCGCTGGCGCACCAGCGGGATTTCCCACGGGCGGCGGTTGTAGGCGCTGGAGGTGAACAGGCCCAGGAAGCGCTGTTCGCCGACGATCCTGCCCTTGGCGTCGAACTCCAGAATGCCGATGTAATCCATGTAGCCGCCGCGGTGGATGCGCGAACGGGCATTGGTCTTGGTCAGGATCAGCGCGTCGGTCAGGCCGCTGGTGGTGTTCAGGCCCTGCGCCGCCAGCCCCTTGACCGGGCGCGCCACCGAGGTGTCCTTGCCGCGCATCAGCCCCAGGCCGGTGCCGTTCTGCGCGGCCAGCACGTCTTCCTTGCCCTGCTTGCCGACCTTGTATTCGCGGTAGCCGAAGAAGGTGAAATGGTTGTCCGCGGCCCAGCGCAGGAATTCCTGCGCCTCATGGCGCGACTCCTCGCTCACCGGCAGCGTGCGCTTGCCCAGGTCGTCGGCCAGGGCCAGCGCCTTGTCGCGCATCGGCTCCCAGTCCTTGACGATGGCGCGCACTTCTTCCAGCGCCTCGTTCACGCGCTTGGCCACCGCGTCCATCGCATCGGCCGGCTGGCGGTCGATCTCCAGCAGCATCACCGACTCCGGCGAACCCTCGCCGACGCCGGTCAGCTTGCCGGCCTTGTCGCGGCCGAGCGCGATCACCGGATGGCCCAGCACGTGCACGCCAACGCCCATGTCGGCCAGCGCCAGCGAGACGGTATCCACCAGGAACGGCATGTCGTCGTTGACGATCTGCAGCACGGTGTGGGCCGACTCCCAGCCGTCCGTCTTCAGGACCGGGTTGAACACGCGCACGTTGGCCTTGCCCGGCTTGCGCACGCGGGCGAACTCCAGCATGCCGGCGGCCAGTGCCGCCCAGTCCTCGGCGCGATGCGCGTTGAACTCATCGGCTTCCATGCGCTTGTAGAACGCCGAGGCGAATGCCACCGCCTGGGCCTGTGCCGCGGCGGGGTAACGCTTGCGCAAAGCCGCGAAAACCGGCTCCAGGGACAGGCCGGCCTCGGAAACACTCTGCTTGGCAGCCGGTTGGGATTTCGTTTTTGCGGACTTGGCAGCGTTGTTTTGCGATTTCATGGTTGAGCTTTCAGTGGGCTCCTGGGGAGGCGCGATTGTAGCCCCCGCTGTCCGAAGAGCATTGTTGCAGGGCCGCAATCAGGCTTTGCAAAAACCCTTCAAAACAAGCCCAACCCACTGTTTTAAAAAAGATTTACACCAGAAAGATCATTCACTTTCGATGCTCGGGAACAGCAGCGGAAAGCGCCTTTCCGCGCTGCTTTACCAATTGTGAACTGGACGGTATAGTCCAAACCGTGCACCCCGAGCTCCTCCAATCCGCGCCTGCCGAGGCACGCGACCAGCGCGTGTTCGATGCCGTGCGCGAACTGCTGGCGACCCAGGGCATGCACCTGAGCATGGACGCGGTGGCCGCGCATGTGGGCTGCTCCAAGCAGACCCTCTACAGCCGCTACGGCAGCAAGCGCGAACTGCTCAGCCTGGCGATGCGCCAGCACGTCAGCATCGCCGCCGCGCCACTGGCCAGTGGCGACGAGCGCCCGCTGCGCGGGATATTGCTGGATTTCGCCCTGCGCTACCTGGAGAACCGCAACCAGCCGCGCAGCCGCCAGGCCGCGCAGCTGATCGCCAGCGGCGCCCAGGAGTTCCGCGAGGAAGCCCGCGCGCTCTACCACAGCAGCGCCGATGCCCTGCGCGAACAGCTGGCTGAATGGATGCGAACCGAGATGGCCCGCGGTCGCGTCATCCATGACGATCCGCATTTCATGGCCGAAATGCTAATAAGCATGATCGCCGGTCAGGATTTCGAACGACAACGCTTCCATGCCCCCCACCGCGACGACCCGAAGGTGCGCCGCCGGTGGGCCGAATTCGCCGTCGATGCCTTCCTGCGCGCCTTCCCGGCGCCGCCGGCCGGCATCCCCGGCACTCGCTGAAAACAACCCCCGGAGTTTCCCCGATGACCTCCCCGCTCCGCATCCTCGCCCTCACCGGCGCCCTGGCCCTGGGCCTGACCGCCTGCAAGAAGCCCCAGGAACAGGCCGCTCCGCCGCCGCCGGATGTCGGTGTCGTCGAGGCCAGGCCGCAGACCCTGCCGCTGCAGCGCGAGCTGGTCGGCCGGCTGTCGCCGTTCCGCTCGGCCGACGTGCGCGCGCGGGTATCCGGCGTGCTGCTCAAGCGCGCCTATGAGGAAGGCAGCGCGGTGAAGGAAGGCCAGCTGCTGTTCCAGATCGACCCGGCGCCGCTGCGCGCCTCGCTGGCCTCGGCCGAAGCGGCGCTGGCCTCGGCCCGCGCCAGCTACGCCAACGCCAGGACCACCGCCGAGCGCGCGCGCTCGCTGGCGCCGCAGAGCTACGTGTCCAAGTCCGACCTGGACAACGCCGAGGCCACCGAGCGCACCGCCGCCGCCGCCGTGCAGCAGGCGCAGGCCGCGGTCACCACCGCCCGCATCAGCCTGGGCTACGCCAATGTCACCGCGCCCATCGCCGGCGTGGCCGGCAAGCAGCAGGTGACCGAAGGCGCGCTGGTCGGCCAGGGCGAGGCGACCCTGCTGACCACCGTCGACCAGATCGACCCGCTGTACGTCAATTTCTCGATGACCGCCGACGAACTGAGCGCACTGCGCGCCGCCCAGGCCAAGGGCGCGGTGGCACTGGCCGGCGACGGCAAGACCACCGTGCAGGTCGACCTGCCCGACGGCACGCCGTACACCCATGAGGGCACGCTGGACTTCTCGGCGACCACGGTCGACCCGGCCACCGGCGCGGTTTCGCTGCGCGCGCAGCTGCCCAACCCCGAGCGCACCCTGCTGCCGGGCTCGTTCGTCAGCTTCAAGGCCAACCTGGGCGAGCGCAACAACGCGTTCCTGATCCCGCAGCAGGCCGTGCTGCGCGACACCCGCGGCGGCTACGTGCTGGTCGTGGGCGGCGACGGCAACGTGGCGCGCAAGGACGTGGCGCTGGACAGCCAGCAGAACGGCAACTGGCTGGTGTCCTCCGGCCTGGCCGCCGGCGACAAGGTCATCGTCTCGGGCGTGCAGAAGGTCAAGGAAGGCGCGCCGGCCAAGCCCTCGCCGTGGCAGCCGGCCGCCACCAAGCCCGCGGCCGCCGCGCCGGCGCCGGCCAAGTAAGGGAAACGGGAACCCGTCATGCCTAAATTCTTCATCGAACACCCGGTATTCGCCTGGGTGGTGGCCATCCTGATCTCGCTGGGCGGCGTGATCTCGATCCTCAACCTGGGCGTGGAGTCCTACCCCAGCGTCGCCCCGCCGCAGGTCACGGTGAGCGCCACCTACCCCGGCGCCAGCGCCTCCACCGCCGAGAAGTCGGTCACCCAGGTGATCGAGCAGCAGCTGACCGGCATCGACAACCTGGTCTATTTCAGTTCGTCCTCGTCCTCGACCGGCCGCGTCAGCATCACCCTGACCTTCGACAGCGGCACCAATGCCGACATCGCCCAGGTGCAGGTGCAGAACAAGGTGGCGCTGGCCACCCCGCGCCTGCCCGCCGAAGTGACCAAGCAGGGCGTCGTGGTGGCCAAGGCCAACGCCGGCTTCCTGATGGCCATCGGCGTGCGCTCGGACGACGGCTCGGTGGACCGCGACGCGCTCAACGACATCGTCGGCGCGCGCGTGCTCGACCAGATCTCGCGCGTGCCCGGCGTCGGCAGCACCCAGCAGTTCGGCTCCGAGTACGCCATGCGCATCTGGCTCAACCCGGAGAAGCTGCAGGGCTACCACCTGTCGGCCACCGACGTGTACAACGCCATCGGCACCCAGAACCTGCAGTTCGCCGCCGGTTCGGTGGGCGGCGACCCGGCCCCGAACGGCCAGGCCTTCACCGCCACCGTCGCCGCCGAAGGCCGCTACAGCACGCCCGAGGAGTTCGAGAACACCATCCTGCGGGCCAACGCCGATGGCAGCGTGGTGCGGCTGAAGGACGTGGCCAGCGTCGCCTTCGGCGCGTCCAACTACGGTTTCGACACCCGCTACAACGGCAAGCCGGTGGCCGCGTTCGCGGTGCAGCTGCTGCCCGGCGCCAACGCCCTGGACGTGTCCAAGGCGGTACGCGCCAAGATGGACGACCTCGCCCCCAGCTTCCCGGCGGGGGTGAGCTGGTTCACCCCGTTCGACAGCACCACCTTCGTCAACATCTCGATCAAGGAAGTGATCCACACGCTGGTGGAAGCCATCATCCTGGTGTTCCTGGTGATGCTGATCTTCCTGCAGAACTTCCGCGCCACGATCATCCCCACCCTGGTCATCCCGGTGGCCCTGCTCGGCACCTTCATGGGCATGCTGGCGATCGGCTTCACCATCAACCAGCTGACCCTGTTCGCGATGGTGCTGGCGATCGGCATCGTGGTGGACGACGCGATCGTGGTGATCGAGAACGTCGAACGCATCATGAGCGAGGAAAAGCTCGACCCGAAGCCGGCCACGCAGAAGGCGATGGGCCAGATCACCGGCGCGGTGGTGGCCATCACCGTTGTGCTGGCGGCGGTGTTCATCCCCAGCGCCATGCAGCCCGGCGCCTCGGGCGAGATCTACAAGCAGTTCGCGCTGACCATCGCCATGTCGATGGGCTTCTCGGCGCTGCTGGCGCTGAGCTTCACCCCGGCGCTGTGCGCGGCCTTCCTCAAGCCGACCCACAACGACAACCCGAACTGGGTCTACCGCACCTTCAACAAGTACTACGGCAAGCTCGAGAAGGGCTATGTCGGCACCGTCGGCGGCGTCATCAAGCACAGCCCGCGCTGGCTGATGGTGTTCGCTCTGCTCGTGGTGCTGTGCGGCTTCCTGTTCACCCGCCTGCCCGGCAGCTTCCTGCCAGAAGAGGACCAGGGCTACGCGCTGGCGATCGTGCAGCTGCCGCCGGGCGCGACCAAGGGCCGCACCACCGTGGTGTTCGACCAGCTGTACGGCATGATGAAGGACGACCCGTCCTTCGAAGGCATGATGCAGGTCACCGGCTTCAGCTTCGTCGGTTCGGGCGAGAACGTCGGCATGGCCTTCATCCGCCTCAAGGACTGGGCCGCGCGCAGCGAGACCGCGCCGGAATTCATCCAGAAGATGAACGGCAAGGCCTTCGTCGGCATCAAGGACGCGCAGGTGTTCTTCGTCAACCTGCCGACGGTGCAGGGCCTGGGCCAGTTCGGCGGCTTCGACATGTGGCTGCAGGACCGTGCCGGCGCCGGCCAGGATGCGCTGATGGAAGCGCGCAACACCCTGCTCGGCGCGGCGATGAACGACAAATCGCTGGTCGCGGTGCGCCCCAACACGCTGGAGAACTCGCCGCAGCTGCAGCTGAAGGTCGACCGCGTGCAGGCCCAGGCCATGGGCGTGTCGGTCAATGACGTCTACACCGCGATCCAGATGATGCTGGCGCCGGTCTACGTCAACGACTTCTTCTACGGCGGGCGCATCAAGCGCGTGAACATGCAGGCCGACGCCGCCTACCGCACCGGTCCCGAATCGCTGCGCAGCTACTACGTGCCCAGCTCGCTGAGCACGGACGCCGACGGCCAGCGCTCGATGATCCCGCTCAGCACGGTGGTCAAGTCCGAGTGGATCTACGCGCCGCCGGCGCTGAGCCGCTACAACGGCTACTCGGCGGTGAACATCGTCGGCTCGCCGGCGCCCGGCGGCAGCTCCGGCCAGGCGATGGCGACCATGGAGAACCTGGTCCACAACGACCTGCCCAACGGCTTCGGCTACGACTGGAGCGGCATGTCCTACCAGGAAATCCTGGCTGGCAACGCCGCCACCCTGCTGATGGTGCTGTCGGTGGTAGTGGTGTTCCTGTGCCTGGCCGCGCTGTACGAGAGCTGGTCGATCCCGGTCTCGGTGCTGCTGGTGGTGCCGGTCGGCATCCTCGGCGCGGTGGTGTTCTCGATGCTGCGCAGCCTGCCCAACGACCTGTACTTCAAGATCGGCATGGTGACGGTGATCGGCCTGGCGGCGAAGAACGCGATCCTGATCGTGGAATTCGCCGTCGAGCAGCGCGCCGCCGGCAAGACCCTGCGCGAGGCCGCCATCGAAGCGGCGCACCTGCGCTTCCGCCCGATCCTGATGACCTCGTTCGCGTTCATCCTGGGCGTGCTGCCGATGGCCATCTCCACCGGCGCCGGCGCCAACGCCCGCCACTCGCTGGGCACCGGCGTCATCGGCGGCATGCTGTTCGCCACCGTCATCGGCGTGCTGCTGATCCCGCTGTTCTTCGTCACCGTGCGCCGCGTGCTCGGCGACAAGCTGGACGAACAATCCAAGCAGTTCATCGAGCAGCACAAGGTGCGTACGGTGCAGCAGGATCGCTGATCCCGCTGCGCGGACCGCAACGACGAAGCCCCGGCAATGCCGGGGCTTCGTTTTTTATGCCTTCTGCCATTGGGAGAAGGGTGCCCCGAAGGGGCGGATGAGGGTACGGGTCAAGCCGCGTACAGCCAGACATCGGCCGGGGCTTCGCCCCCTGCTCCACCCAACCCCCGCTCCGCGCTCGGGCCTTGCGCTGGCGCAAGGGCGTCCTAGGGGCGACGAACCGATGGTTCGCGGACTGCCCCTCACCCCGCAGGGAGAGGGGCTTGAAGCACTCAACGCACGCCGGTCTCGTTGCGGGCGATGACCAGGCGCTGGATCTCGCTGGTGCCTTCGTAGATCTCGGTGATCTTGGCGTCGCGGAAGTAGCGCTCCAGCGGCATTTCCTTCGAGTACCCCATGCCGCCGTGGATCTGCACGGCCTGGTGGGCGATCCACATCGCCGCCTCCGAGGCGGTCAGCTTGGCCACCGCGGCCTCGGTGGAGAAGCGCTTGCCCTGGGCCTTGGTCCAGGCCGCACGCAGGGTCAGCAGCAGCGCCGCGTCCAGCTTGCACTTCATGTCGGCGATCTTGGCCTGGATCATCTGGAAGCTGCCGATCGGCGCGCCGAAGGACTTGCGCTCGCGCACATAGGCCAGCGATGCCTCGTAGGCGGCGCGGGCGATGCCCACCGCCTGCGAAGCAATGCCGATGCGGCCGGAGTCCAGCAGGCTCATGGCGATCTTGAAGCCCTGCCCCTCCGCGCCGATCACGTCCTCGGCGCGGGCCACGTAGTCCTGGAACTCGATCTCGCAGGTGGCCGAGGCGCGCACGCCCAGCTTGGGCTCGGTCTTGCCGCGGCCGAAGCCGGCACGGGTGGTGTCGATCATGAAGGCGGTGATGCCGCGTGCGCCCTGCGACGGATCGGTCATGGCGAACAGCACGATGTAGCGCGCCACCGGACCGGAAGTGATCCAGCTCTTCTGGCCGTTGATCAGGTAGGAACCATCGGCCTGCTTCACCGCGCGGCAGCGCATGGCGGTGGCGTCGGAACCGGACTGCGATTCGGTCAGGGCGAAGGCGCCGATCTCGCGGCCCTCGGCGATCGCGCGCACGTACAGCTGCTTCTGCTCCTCGCTGCCATGGCTGAGCACCGCGTTGCAGAACAGCGAGTTGTTGACCGACATGATGGTCGCGTGCGCGGCATCGGCGGCGGAGACCTCGACGATCGCCAGCACGCTGGACACCGGGTCCATGCCGGCGCCGCCGTACTCGACCGGCACCTCGATGCCCATCAGGCCGTTCTCGCCGAGCAGGCGGATGTTCTCCAGCGGGTATTCGCCGGTCGCATCGTGGTGCTCGGCGCTGGGGCCGATCTTCTCTTGGGCGATGCGGCGGGCGACATCCTGCAGCATCAGTTGTTCGTCGGAAAAGCTGAAATCCACTGCACCCCTCCCAGGGCGTTACGAGGTTGCGATTGTAACTGTTGAGGCCGGAAACATAGGGGGGAGCAGCCAGGAACATGGTGAATGCGGACGCCGTCGCCATCCGGCAGCAACGCCGTTCCCAACGGGTTGCCGGGGCCTACCCCGGGGGGCCTGCGCCTTGACCCTGCCGCGCCGCAGCAGCAAAATATCTCTCTATCTCGATAGGTAGATATTTATGGATCTGGAAGACTGGTCGACCCGCCTGAAGGTGTTCGCCGACGCCACCCGCGTGCGCCTGCTGACGCTGCTGGAGCAGGAGGAGCTGACCGTGGCCGAGCTGTCGGCCATCACCACGCTGGCGCAGCCGCGCGTGTCCACCCACCTGGCCCGCCTGAAGGAAGCCGGGCTGGTGCGCGACCGCCGCGCCGGCGTGTCGGCCTACTACCGCTTCGACGAGGCCGCGCTGGATCCGGCGCAGCGCGCATTGTGGCATGCGCTGAGCAACGGCAGCGACGATCCGCTGCTGCGCCAGGACGCCGAGCGCGTGCCCTCCGTACTGGCGATGCGCGCCGCCGACCAGAACTGGGCCGACAGCGTGGCCGGCGACATGGAGCGCCACTACTCCCCGGGCCGCACCTGGGAAGCGCTGGCGCGCAGCGCGCTGCCGCTGCTGGAGACCGGCGACGTGCTCGACATCGCCTCCGGCGATGGCGTGCTGGCCGAGCTGCTGGCCCCGCACGCGCAACGCTACGTCTGCGTCGACACCAGCGCGCGCGTGGTCGCCGCGGCCAGCGAGCGCCTGCGCAAGCTGCCCAATGTCGAAGTGCGCGAGGGCGACATGCACAAGCTGCCCTTCGACGACGGCAGCTTCGACCTGGTGGTGCTGATGCACGCCCTCACCTACGCCAGCAACCCGGCCAAGGCGGTGTCCGAAGGCGCGCGCGTGCTGCGCCCCGGCGGACGGCTGATGCTGTGCAGCCTCGCCCGCCACGAGCACAAGGCGGCGGTGGAGGCCTATGGCCACGTCAACCTCGGCTTCACCGGCAAGGACCTGCGCAGGTTCGTCGAGAAGGCCGGGCTGGAGGTATCCAGCCTGGAAACCGTCACCCGCGAGAAGCGCCCGCCGCATTTCGAGGTGATCTCGCTGATCGCCCACCGGCCCTGAAGCCTGGCGCGCATGCCTCCCTCTCCTCCCCGATTCCACGTCACGGTCCGCCCATGCACGCCCTCCCCTGGCTCCACCCCGAACGCGTCGCCAAGCTGCTGCGCGCCCTCGAGCAGCGCATCCTGGTCATCGACGGCGCCATGGGCACGATGATCCAGCGCCATGGGCTGGAGGAAGACGACTACCGCGGGCAGCGTTTCGCGCAGGGCTACGACAGCCTGCCGGCGGGCGACCGCCACGTGCACGGCCCCGGCTGCGGCCATGCCGGCCACGACCTCAAGGGCAACAACGACCTGCTGCTGCTGACCCGGCCGGAGATCATCGCCGGCATCCACACCGCCTACCTGGAGGCCGGCGCCGACCTGGTGGAGACCAACACCTTCAACGCCACCTCGGTCAGCCAGGCCGACTACCACCTGCAGCACCTGGTCTACGAACTGAACAAGGCCGGCGCGCAGGTGGCGCGGCAATGCTGCGACGCCGTCGAGGCGACGACACCGGACAGGCCGCGCTTCGTGATCGGCGTGCTCGGCCCGACCAGCCGCACCGCCTCGATCAGCCCCAACGTCAACGACCCGGGTTTCCGCAACACCAGCTTCGACGAACTGCGTACGACCTACCGCGAGGCCATCGACGGCCTGATCGACGGCGGCGCCGATACGCTGATGGTGGAAACCATCTTCGACACGCTCAATGCCAAGGCCGCGCTGTTCGCCATCGAGGAGGCCTTCGACGCGCGCGGCGCGCGCCTGCCGGTGATGATTTCCGGCACCATCACCGACGCTTCCGGGCGCACTTTGTCCGGGCAGACCGCCGAAGCCTTCTACGCCTCGGTCGCGCACGGCCAGCCGCTGTCGATCGGCTTCAACTGCGCACTCGGTGCGACCGACATGCGTCCGCACGTGGAAACGCTGGCGCAGGTGTCCAGCGGCTACGTCAGCGCCCATCCCAACGCCGGCCTGCCCAATGCGTTCGGCGAGTACGACGAGACGCCGGAGGAAATGGCCGCCACGCTGAAGGAGTTCGCCACCTCCGGCCTGCTGAACCTGGTCGGCGGCTGCTGCGGCACCACCCCGGCGCACATCAAGGCCATCGCCGAAGCGGTGGCCGGCGTGCCGCCGCGCGCATTGCCGCAGGCGCAGGAGCAGGCCGCATGAGCGCCACGCCCTACACCCGCCTGTCCGGCCTGGAACCGCTGGTCATCACCCCGGACCTGCTGTTCATCAACGTCGGCGAGCGCACCAACGTCACCGGCAGCGCGCAGTTCAAGAAGCTGATCAAGGAAGACCGCTATGAGGAAGCAGTGGACGTGGCGCGCCAGCAGGTCGCCAGCGGCGCGCAGATCCTCGACGTCAACATGGACGAGGGCCTGATCGACTCCGAGAAGGCGATGACCCGCTTCCTCAACCTGATCATGTCCGAGCCGGACATCGCCCGCATCCCGGTGATGGTGGATTCGTCGAAGTGGAGCGTGATCGAGGCCGGCCTGAAATGCCTGCAGGGCAAGAGCGTGGTCAATTCGATCTCGCTCAAGGAGGGCGAAGCGGCCTTCATCGAACACGCCAGGCTGGTGCGCCGCTACGGCGCCGCCGCGGTGGTGATGGCCTTCGACGAGGATGGCCAGGCCGACACCTGCGCGCGCAAGGTGGAAATCTGCACCCGCGCCTACCGCATCCTCGTCGAGCAGGTCGGCTTCCCGCCGCAGGACATCATCTTCGACCCGAACATCTTCGCCGTCGCCACCGGCATCGAGGAGCACGACAACTACGCGGTGGACTTCATCGAGGCCACCCGCATCATCAAGCGCACGCTGCCGCACTGCCATGTGTCCGGCGGCGTGTCCAACGTGTCGTTCTCCTTCCGCGGCAACGAGACCGTGCGCCAGGCGATCCATTCGGTGTTCCTGTACCACGCCATCAAGGCCGGCATGGACATGGGCATCGTCAACGCCGGCGCGCTGCCGATCTACGACCAGCTCGACCCGGAACTGCGCGAACGCGTGGAGGACGTGATCCTCAACCGCCGCAGGGACGGCACCGAGCGCCTGCTGGAAATCGCCGAACGCTACAAGGGCAGGAAGGGCGAGAAGAAGACCGAAGACCTGGGCTGGCGCCAGAAGCCGGTGCGCGAACGCCTGGCGCATGCGCTGGTGCAGGGGCTGGACGCATGGGTGGAGGAAGACACCGAGGAAGCGCGGCAGCAGGCCGCGCGGCCGCTGGACGTGATCGAAGGCCCGTTGATGGACGGCATGAACGTGGTCGGCGACCTCTTCGGCGCCGGCATGATGTTCCTGCCGCAGGTGGTCAAGTCGGCGCGGGTGATGAAGAAGGCGGTGGCCTACCTGCTGCCCTTCATCGAGGCCGAGAAACTGCGCACCGGCGACGTCGGCAAGAGCAACGGCAAAATCGTCATGGCCACGGTCAAGGGCGACGTGCACGACATCGGCAAGAACATCGTCGGCGTGGTCCTGGCCTGCAACAACTTCGAGGTGATCGACCTGGGCGTGATGGTGCCGGCGCAGAAGATCATCGACACCGCGCTGGCCGAGAACGCCGACCTGATCGGCGTATCCGGTCTGATCACCCCGTCGCTGGAAGAAATGAGCCACGTCGCCCGCGAGATGCAGCGGCAGAACCTGAGCATCCCGCTGATGATCGGCGGCGCCACCACCTCGCGCGCACACACTGCGCTGAAGATCGACCCGCACTACAAGTCGCCGACGATCTGGGTGAAGGACGCCTCGCGCGCGGTCGGCGTGGCCCAGTCGCTGATTTCAGACGAACTGCGCGGCCCGTTCGTCGCCGCCAACGAGGCCGACTACGCCGATATCCGCCAGCGCCACCGCAACCGCGGCGACGCCAAGCGGCTGGTGTCGCTGGAGCACGCGCGCGGCCAGCGCTTCACCTGCGACTGGGCGCAGTACACGCCGCCTGCGCCGAAGCAGCCGGGCCTGCACGTGTTCGACGACTGGCCGCTGGACGACCTGCTGCCGTTCATCGACTGGTCGCCGTTCTTCAGTGCCTGGGAACTGGCCGGCAAATTCCCGGCGATCCTGACCGACGAGATCGTCGGCCCGCAGGCCAGCGAGCTGTACGCGGATGCGCAGGCGCTGCTGGAGCGGATCACCAGGGAAAAGTGGCTGACGGCCAAGGCGGTGTTCGCGCTGTGGCCGGCCAACAGCCGCGGCGACGACGTGGTCATCCAGCGTGACGGCGAATCCAACACCCTGCACTTCCTGCGCCAGCAGGTCGACAAACCCGCCGAACGCCCCGACTTCTGCCTGGCCGACTTCATCGCCCCGGAAGACAGCGGCAAGCAGGACTGGATCGGCGGTTTCGCGGTCACCGCCGGGCTCGGCATCGAGCCGCACCTGGAGCGCTTCCGCACCGAGTTCGACGACTACAACGCGATCCTGCTCAAGGCGCTGGCCGACCGCCTGGCCGAAGCGCTGGCCGAGCGCCTGCACCATCGCGTGCGCACCGAATACTGGGGCTATGCCGCGGACGAGACGCTGGACAACGAGGCGCTGATCGCCGAGCAGTACGCCGGGATCCGCCCCGCGCCCGGCTACCCGGCCTGTCCGGAACACAGCGAGAAGCGCAGGCTGTTCGACCTGCTCGACGCCGAACGCAACGCCGGCATGATCCTGACCGAAGGCTTCGCGATGCTGCCGGCGGCCGCGGTGTCCGGCTACTACTTCAGCCATCCGCAGAGCCAGTACTTCGTGGTCGGCCGCGTATCCAAGGAACAGGTCGCCGACTACGCGCGGCGCAAGGGCGTGGACCGGGCGCAGGCGGAGAGGTGGCTGGCTTCGAACCTCGACTATGACCCGGAATGAAAACCGCGGCGCTGCGGTGACAGCCGGGCGCGTGGCGACGCGCTGCACGAACCGGCACCCTGTTCCCGCGGCGCGGCTTTCAATCCGGGGCACGATCCCGGATGAGGACCGCTGCGGGGAGTGACGTCACGCTCGCGTGCGCTGCATGTGAGCGGCGCTGCGCGCGGCGCGATCGGCCAGCAACGAGGATGCGGCCCGGCGTGAAGGCCGCCGCAGCATGCGGCCACGCCCCGGCAGGCAACGATATCGACTCGACTTCCATCCGGCTCCACCGCGCGGGCCCGCGCCAACCATCGGCCAGTGCCGGGGCGAATGGCCCCCATCGCGATACTTCATTTCCGGTGGACGGATGCCGCGCCTATCGTGGCAGCCCCCATCCTTCCCCACGAAGCCGCCATGGTCGAGCAACTCTTCATCAACGCCGTCGGTCCCGACGGCCAGCCCCTGGAACTGGCCGTCGCCGACGGTCGTTTCGCCGCCATCGGCCCGGACCTGCCGCGCACCGAAGGCGTGGCGCTGGTCGACCTGGGCGGCCAGCTGGTGCTGCCGGGCTTCGTCGATGGCCACATCCACCTGGACAAGAGCTTCGTCGGTGACCGCTGGCACCCGCATCGTCCGGCGCAGACCCTGCGCGAGCGCCTGGCCATCGAGAAGCAGGAGCTGGCGGCCGCGCCCCCCATCGTCGAGCGCGCCGATGCGCTGGTCGCGCAGGCCGCCGCATTCGGCACCGTGGCGATGCGCAGCCATGTCGATGTCGACGCGACCACCGGCCTGGACAACCTGCACGCGGTGAACGCGGTGCGCGAACGCTGGCGCGGCATCGTCGATATCGAACTGGTCGCCTTCCCGCAGGCCGGCGTGATGTCCTGCCCCGGCACGGCCGAGGTATTGGAGGCGGCAATGCGCGCAGGCGCGCAGGTGGTCGGCGGCATCGACCCGGACACGCTCGACGGCGACAGCAAGGGCCAGCTCGACGTGGTGTTCGGCATCGCCGAGCGGCATGGCGCCAAGGTCGACATCCACCTGCACGAGCCCGGCCTGGGCGGCATCGAGCAGCTGCGGCGCATCGCCGAACGCACCCGCGCGCTCGGCATGAAGGGGCGCGTGGCGGTCAGCCATGCCTATTCGCTGGGCGAGGTGGACGAGGCGCAGGTGGACCGCATCGCCGCCGTTCTGGCCGATGCCGGCGTGGCGATCATGACCAACGCCCCGGGCGACCGTCCGTTCCCGCCGGTGCGCCGGCTGCGCGCGGCCGGCGTGGAGGTGTTCATGGGCAACGACAACATCCGCGACGCCTGGTGGCCCTACGGCAACGGCGACATGCTGCAGCGGGCGATGCTGCTCGGCTACCGCTCCGGTTTCCATACCGACGAGGACCTGTGCATGGCGTTGAAGATGGCCACCGGCGCCAGCGCGCGCGTGATCGGCCTGCAGGGCTATGGCCTGGCCGCGGGCAACGAGGCCACCTTCCTGGTGCTCGACGCGCCCAACGCCGCGGCCGCGGTGGCCGGGGTTCCATGCCATCGCCGCATCGTCCGCCGCGGCCGGTTCGTGCAGGACGCCGTTTGATCGATTCCATGGGAACCAGCGCGCCGGTTTCTGCCGATGCGGGGGTGGCGCCCCGCATCGGGTTTTCCCGGCAGCCCCTGCGCAGGCCATCCCCACAGCTGCGACGGATGGCCGGTCATCACCGATCCGGTTTCCGTGGGTGCTGGCCGCTGCCGTGCCACGCGGTGCGAGCCGCGAGCGGCGGTTCTTCCGCATCAATCACGATGGCGCTTCGCCGGGAATGCCCCGGTCGCCACTGAGACCGTTTCTACACCTGCGACTGGCCCAGCATTTCCACCAGCATGTCGGCCAGCACCCGTACCTCCGGGTCGGCCGACGACCGCATCAGGATCACCAGTTCGATGCTGTCGATCTCCGGCAAGCCGCTTTCCGCGCCCAGCACCACATGCGCCGGCGTCACCGTGCGCGCCGGCAGCAGGCTTATGCCCAGGCCATCGGCCACCGCCGCCTGGATGCCCCCAAGGCTGGAACTGGTGAAGCTGATGCGCCAGCGCCGGCCCAGCGCCTCGATCGCGTCGATCATGTCGTCGCGGTACAGCCCGCGCGGCGGGAAGGCCACCAGCGGCACCGGATCGAGCGCGAACGCCGGGCTGGACGCACTGTCGATCCAGCGCATCGGCTCGGGCCAGCAGGCCAGCGCCTCGCGGCTGCCGCGGCGCTGCTTGACCAGCACCAGGTCCAGTTCGCCGCGGTCGTAGCCCTCGGCCAGGGCGCGGCTCAGGCCACTGCTCACTTCCAGCTTCACCCGCGGGTGCAGCCGGCTGAAATCGGCCAGCAGGTGCGTGGTGCGGCCGCCGGCGAAATCCTCCGGCACGCCGAGGCGCAGGGTGGTGGCCACGCCCGCGCCGGACAGCGCCTCGCCCAGTTCCTCGTTCAGCGCCAGCAGGCGCCGCGCATAGCCCAGCACGGTCTCGCCGGTGTCGGTGGGGCGTACATCGCGCACCCCGCGGTCGAGCAGGCGATGCCCGGCCAGTTCCTCCAGCCGCCGCACCTTCTGGCTGATGGTGGACTGGGTGGAATGCAGGCGCGCCGCCGCCGCGGTGAAGCTGCCGCAATCGGCCACTGTCACCAACGCGCGCAGCAGGTCGAGGTCGAACAGCGCCCTATTCGATTTTGGACTGATATCCATCGTTACATTTCATTTCTGGATGGAAGAGACGGCTTGTAGCATCGACACCGGCCGGGCGCAAACGTCCGCCACCGCGATGCGCTCCACAGGCGCATCCGCACGCCGCAGAAACAGGAGGCAGGCGATGTCCGCTCGACATTGGATCACCGCGCAGGTACTGGCCACGGCCATGCTGGCGTCGTGCCCGGCCGGTGCCAGCGACCCCGCTCTGGCGCGGCAGCTGTTCCAGGCCGTCGAGACCGGCGACACGGAAGCGGTACGTGCCCTGCTCGCGCAGGGCGCCGACACCCGCGCCCACGATGCCAGGGGCCGCACGCCGCTGCTGGCGGCCGTCCACCGGCGGCAGACCGAAGCGGCGCGGGCCTTGATCGACGCCGGCGCCGACGTCAACGCCAAGGACGCGATCGACGACAGCGCCTATCTGTATGCCGGCGCCGGCGGCCAGCTCGACATCCTGCGGATGACCCTGGCCCACGGCGCCGATCTGCGCAGCACCAACCGCTATGGCGGCACCGCGCTGATCCCGGCTGCCGAACGCGGCCACGTGGAAACCGTACGCACGTTGATCGACGCCGGCGTCGACGTGGACCACGTCAACCGCCTCGGTTGGACCGCCCTGCTGGAGGCCATCATCCTCGGCGACGGCGGCACCCGCCACCAGGACATCGTGCGCCTGCTGATCGATGCCGGTGCCGACGTGAATCTCGCCGATGGCGAAGGCGTCGCGCCGCTGCGGCATGCCCGCCAGCGTCGGCAGACCGCCATCGAACGCATGCTGGCCGCCGCCGGCGCCCGCTGATCCCCTTTCTCCGTTGTGCGGTCCGCCGCACGCCACTGGAACCCACCGATGAAAACCACGCTTTCCCTCGCCCTGTCCTCCCTGCTCGTGCTGGCGCCGCCGGCGCTGGCCGCACGCTCGAATGCCGACGTCCTGGTCCGCCACGCCACCGTCGTCGACGTCGAGCACGGCCGTACCCTGCCCGGCCAGGCCGTGGCGATCCGCGGCGACGAGATCGTGGCGGTGGGCGAGGACAAGGCGCTGGCCAGGCTGTGGCGCGCCGCCACGACCATCGACGCCAGGGACCGCTACCTGATTCCCGGCCTGTGGGACATGCACGTGCACTTCGGCGGCGGCCCGGCGCTGGTCGAGGAAAACAAGGCGCTGCTGCCGCTGTACGTGGCGCACGGCATCACCACCGTGCGCGATGCCTCCGGCGACCTGCCCGGACAGGTGCTGTCCTGGCGCGGGCAGATTGCCAGGGGCGAACTGTTCGGCCCGCAGCTGTTCACCTCCGGTGCCAAGATCGAAGGCATCGCCCCGGTGTGGAAGGGCACCATCGAGGTCGGCGACAAGGCCGGCGTCGATGCGGCGCTGGACCGCGAACAGCGCGACAAGGTCGATTTCGTCAAGATCACCGACAGCACGCTGAAGCCGGAACTGTTCCTGTACGCGGTGTCCGAGGCGAAGAAGCGCGGACTGCGCACCTCCGGCCACATCCCGATGGCACTGACCGTCGGCCAGGCCGTGGATGCCGGCATCAGCTCGATCGAGCACCTGGACTATGCGTTCCAGGCCGGCATTCCGGACGAGGCGAAGATCACCGCCGATCTGGCCGCCGGCCGCATCGACCGCGCCGAGGCCAGCCGCCTGCTGCATACCGGTTTCGACCGCGACACCGCGATGGCCGCCTACCGCCGCTTCGCCGAACTCGGCGTGGCGGTCACCCCCACGCTCGACGGCGGCCGCATTCTCAGCTTCCTCGACGCCGAACCGCACGACAACGATGCGTACCTGGCCTACATCGGCCCGGGCCTGCGCAAGACCTACGCATGGCGCGTGGAGCGCGCGGCCAAGGCCACGCCGGAGCAGATCCAGGCGCGCCACGAACGCTATGCGCAGGTCGCCGCGGTGCTGCCGATGCTGCAGGAGGCGGGGGTGCGCATCATGGCCGGCACCGATGCAGGCTTCCTCAACTCCTACAACTACCCCGGCATCGGCCTGCACAACGAACTGTCGCTGTACGTGCGCGAAGGCCTGACCCCGCAGCAGGCACTGGTCGCGGCCACCCGCAACGGCCCGGCCTGGTTCGGCAGGCTGGATCGCTACGGTGCGGTCCAAGCCGGCAAGGCCGCCGACCTGGTACTGCTGGAGCGCAACCCGCTGCTGGACATCAACGCGACCCGCGCGATCGACACCGTGTTGATGCGCGGCAAGGTCTATGACCGCACCGCGCTGGACGCGATGCTGGCCGAGGCCAAGGCCAAGGTCGCCGCCTGGAACGCCGAAGCGACGCCCTGATCTCCCGCACCACCGTATCTTCCCCTTGCGGCGGAGCCATGCTCCGCCGCTTTTTTACGCCTGCGAGGCACAAGGGGGGGCGCTCCCGGTACAGCCCCAGCGGGGCGTTGCCCCGCTCTACAAGGCGGGCAGGTTCTGTAGCGCCGGGCGAAGTCCGGCGGGGGCATTCCCGGTACAGCCCCAGCGGGGCGTTGCCCCGCTCTACAAGGCGGGCAGGCTCTGTAGCGCCGGGCGACGCCCGGCGGGGGCGCTCCCGGTACAGCCCCAGCGGGGCGTTGCTCCGCTCTACAAGGCGGGCAGGTTCTGTAGCGCCGGGCGCAGCCCCGCGGGGGCCGTGCCGGGGCAGCCCCCCCGCGGCGGTGCCCCCCGCGACCACGCGGCGG
>NZ_JASCOS010000005.1:0-89651 GCF_029959705.1 Stenotrophomonas sp. PS02297
TGGCTGGCCTGCTCAACCGCACCGCGCTTGAACTCGGTGCTGAACTTCCTTCGCTTCGACATGAACACTCCTCATGGCCTTGATCGGCCTTCTCGTAAGTGTCCGTGAAAACGGGGGTGAACCCAAGACAGTGATCAGGTGCAAGCGTCGGTCTACTTCATTACGGGGAAGAAGTACCTGCGCAACAAATACAGAAGCGAATTCAGGCACATCCGAGGCGATCGTATGTGACGCTGCTTACGTCGGCTGCACATTCGGGTGATGTCCAGGCTCGAACCTTGGTCCATGGGTCTATAGCAGGATCGGAACGAAAATCATGCCGATGCGGAGAACGCGACTCGATCAAGGCAATTCCAAGGAAATCAACAGCGACATCTTCGAGGACGTCCTGGCTGATTTGGGAATGGCATTAGAAGCGTTCGGCGCCGCGCTGCAGTTGGCTGGCAAGCGACTCCAAGCGAATGAGTTTCCGTTGGTAGCCACTCCGCAGATGCCAGCTGCTGCGCCGAGCACGGCCGTCATTAGCGGTTTGCCCGCGGAAGGCTTCGTACGCATCTGGGACATCATTGGCCGAAAAGCCCAAAACGGGGTGGCAGCTACCCCAGGCATGATTCCCGTGAGCAGAGCCACCTGGTACTCAGGTGTTAGATCGGGGCGCTTCCCAAAGCCCATAAAACATGGAGGGGTGTCCGCACCGGTATAGCCGCTGTCGCCACACACCGTGTCCTCATCGCCATGCAGCAGCTTATGGGTCTGGGTGATGTCAGCCACTTTGGCCGCCGTGCATCGCACGTGGTGCACCAGGCCAGAGGCATCGTCCACGCCGATGTGCGCCTTCATCCCGAAATACCACTGGTTGCCCTTCCTGGTCTGATGCATGTCCGGGTCACGCTTGCCTTGGACGTTTTTGGTCGAGCTTGGCGCGGCGATGATCGTGGCATCGACGGTCGTCCCGCCGCGCAGACTCAATCCCGCCGGCCCAGTTTGCTGCCAACCACCGAACCCAAACCCATCCCACCGCAGTACCCTTCAACCCCGGGCTCCACCAGTAATGGGTGGTACGGCTACTGGGGGCAGGTCACTTCGATTTCACAAAGGCGCGTCACGCGTTTTCCTTGGGTACTGGTCGAACCCCAGGCGATGTGCGCGCCGGGTCGGTCAAGCGCGTTGCGGCCGCCGTGGGCGAGGGCGCCGCCGTGGTCTCCCAGATCCATCAATACCCGGCATCGCGCCAGCCCGTCCTGCCCCTCCCCCCCGAGGAAAGCCATGCGCCCGCGCTGCACGCATGAAGACCAGATTGTCGATGTCACGCCAAGCGCGCTGGGCTACGAGTAATGCTCGGCCATCCGATCATCGAAGGCTACGAGCCGCCCGAAGGCTGGGGCTAGTGCTATGTCGACGAAGTGGAAGTCGAACTGCCGGACCAGACCCCGCAGCTGATCCCGCGCTACTTCTCAGCTTCGTGCCGTCCTTGACCCGGCGGGTCATCGGTTGAGCAGGCCAACGCTTCCCACCGGAAAGTCTCGGCACGCACCGCTCATGCGTGGACCGATGCGGCGAGGCCAGGGCGTGCCGAAAGCGAGCCAACCTTCTGCAACCCGAGGCCATGAAGCGAGCGGCTTCATGGCCTCATCACGCTTGCATGTCAGTATCGTAATCCCCAATACCCTGTCGTATGGCGGCGTGCCGGACAACCGCATGCCATGCCTATCGACGCAGGAGATCCATGGTCGATCAACCCGTTCTTTACAGCGAAGCACTGGAAAACGTCGACGAAGACGAGGATCGTCTGATCGAGGAGATCGTCACGCAGATGGCCGAAGGTAACCGTGCTGCCTATGAGCGCCATCGGCATGCCATTCGCGATGCGCATGCAAAATCGCACGCGGTCCTCAAAGGGGAGTTGTCCGTCCATTCGGACCTCCCGCCAGCACTTGCGCAGGGGATATTCCGCAGGCCCGCGACCTACGGCGTGGTGGCGCGCCTGTCCTCGGCGCCCGGCGATATCCACTCCGATGCGATCCCGGCGCCGCGCGGGTTCGCAATCAAGCTGATCGGTGTGGACGGCGAACGTCTGTCACCGCAGATCGGAGGCCGCAATCAGGATTTCCTGATGGTGAACTTCCCCGTGCTCGCCTTTGGCACCATCCCCAAGTACAAGACACTGCTGGGCGTGCTGGAGAAGAACGCACACGCGCCGGACATCTTCCAGCGGATCGTCGCCGGGCTCGCACGCGGTACCAAGGAAGCAGTCGAAGCGCTGGGCGGGACGCCCGGTGCGACGCTCGAAGGCCTGGGGCGCGACAACCACAACCCGCTGGGAGAGTCCTACCACACGCAGGGCGCCCTGCGTTTCGGCGACTACGTGGCCAAGCTTTCGCTGGTGCCAGCGTCCAACGATGTGCGCGCACTGACCGGGGTGGCCGTGGAGGATGTCGGCTTCTCGACGATGCGGGATGTGATCGAGCAGCATTTCGCGCGTCATGGCGCCGAGTACACGCTGCGGGCGCAGTTGTGCACCGACGTAGCGAAGATGCCTGTGGAGGATGCAGCCGTGCGCTGGGACGAGGATGCCTCGCCGCACATGCCGCTTGCGACGCTGCGCTTTGCCCCGCAGGCGCCCTATACGCCCGCACGCCGGGTCTACGGCGACGACGTGTTGTCGTTCAATCCCTGGAATGGCGTGCAGGCCCATCGTCCGTTGGGCGGGATCATGCGCATCCGCCGCGCCGCGTATGAGCGTTCCAGCAGTTTCCGCCATGCGATGAACACCCAACCGCGGGTCGAGCCGGAGCATCTGGCCGATATCCCGGATTGAGCCTTCCCACGACAAGGACCCCCGATGACCACGTCGAATGATCCACGCCTCGCCGATGAGACCAAGCCGGAGGAGATCCGGCGCCGTGCTGGCGAACTGGCGCAGGACTTGCCAAAGCTTGCCAGGATCGCGCTCGAAGCCTTGATCAAGCAACACAACGATGCCTACAAGGGCAGCTCCCAAAGCGCCGGTCGCGCCGGTCGGCAGTCGGGAAATGTCTCCGAGTTGTCGGCCATCGCCACGCTCAAGCCCGGTGGCGCGGATCGGCTCAAGCGCATCTTCGGCCTGACCGGGGGCAATTTCGACGGCGCGCAACGCGTGTCCACGCTTCATGACATGCGGTTTGTGTTGTTCGATGACGACACGCGGATCCTGTTCGCCACGGCCTACGATGGTGACTGGGATACCTACATCAACGATTTCGCCACCAAGATTCCAGGCTTGATGGACCTGTTGTTCGCCAACGTGGAGGGCTGGCCTGGCATCGACAGTCCGCAGGTCAAGGATTTCATCGCCGATCACCAGATCGACGCGGCCGGTTGGTTTGTCGCCAATCCCCAGGTCACGGTAGTGGACGTGCGCCGTTACCAACGCATGGACAAGGCGTTGCAGGCCTTCTTGGATACGATGTCCGAAAATACGCAGATGGATGCGACCACGCGTGCAGCGCTGGAGACGCTGGAGCAGGCCATCTCCGTCCCGCAGGGGGTGGATTACTGACATGGGCCTGCTCGCTGACCTTGCTGCCCGTTTCCGTCGTGACCGGGTGACCCTGAACCTCGATGACATCCAGGCGCTCATCCTGCGATCGCGTCCTGAGCCTTACGTCGGGATTCATGCTTTGCTGCACGTGGAACAGGCGGGCGGTGGGCGCGATCTGCTGCGCCGGCTCGCCCCGCATGTCCCCACTGCTTCCGGCTGGACCGAGGAGCTTGATACCTGGATCGGCGTGGCCATCAGTCACGAAGGGCTCAAGGCGCTTGGATTGCCGCCGTCCTCGCTGGAGAGCTTCCCCCTGTCGTTCCGGCAGGGAATGGCAGCACGCGCCGAACAGCTGCGTGACTTCGGGGAAAACGCTCCAGAGACTTGGGAGGAAGTGTTCACACCGGGCAATTGCCATATCGCCCTGACCATCTATGCGCGCGATGAAGTACATCTGGATGTTGCGGTGGACAAAGCCATGGGCGAGCTAAATGCCTGCAGTGGCGTGACCTTGCTGGCAACGCACCGTTTCGGCGCCGACGCCGATGCCCAGAATCCATTCGGCTTCCGCGATTCGATTTCGCAGCCAACAGTGGCTGGCGCTGGCGTGGAACCACAGCCCGGGCAGCAGCGTGCGATCGCTGCGGGAGAGTTCATCCTTGGGGAAAACAGCGAAGCCGGTTCGCCGTTGCGCATGCCCCAGCCGGACGTATTGGGGCGCAACGGCTCGTTCGTGGTGATGCGCAAGTACGAAAGCCGGGTGGGTGCGTTCAACGATTTCATGCGCATACATGCAGGCGAGGACAAGCAGGCCCAGCATGCTCTTGCCGCGAAGATGTTCGGACGCTGGCGCTCCGGCGCGCCGCTACCGCTAGCGCCGGAACGAGACGATCCCGAGCTCGGCGCCGACCCGCAACGCAACAACGATTTCGACTACCAGCATGATGCCCTTGGTCGGATGTGCCCGCATTCGGCACATATGCGCCGCCTCAATCCGCGGGGGAGCCAGCTGACGATCCTCAGCGACGAGCACATTCATCGCATCATTCGGCGTTCGTCCACGTTTGGACCAAAGTGGAGCGATGACGTGACCGGCACCGACGATGCCAAGGCGGATCGCGGGATCTTCTTCATCTTCATCAGCGCCCGGGCCTACGACACGATCGAATTCCTGCAGCAGGAATGGATCAATCGCGGCAACTTCATCGACCTGGGTTCTGAACGCGACCCGATCGTCGGCCTGCACGAGGAGCCCGGCAGCTTCACGATTCCCCAGTCGCCAGTGCGTCGACGCGTGGCCGATGTGAGTACCTTCAATCGCCTGCGCGGCGGCGAGTACATGTTCATGCCGTCATTGAGCGCGCTGCGCTGGATCGGCGAGGGGAAGTTCGATTGAGCCGGCGCGGGCGCGCTGGGCGCTATGCGTGCTCGCGGGCCCTGCACTGAGAGGCCACCGTGCCCAGGCGGCACGGTGGCCTAAGCCTTGCGCCACGTCCACGCGAGCGGACAAGCCTGCACGTTCCAGGTGCTGGTTGATCGTACTGGCCACTTTTGCGCGAACTTCCTCCACCGCCCCGGTTTTGCGATCGTCCAGTTCACGGGTTTTCGCGCCCAGCCCGGTGGGCTCCATCCGCCGGGTAGTGGCGAGGATGTGCACGTGGTGGTTGCGCTCGTCGGCGTTCTTGTCCGGGGCGTGGATGGCGAACATGGCCGCAAAGCCGAACCGCTCCACCAGGTTGGCGGTGAGGTCGCGGGCCAGCTCGGCGCGTTGCGCGTCGGTCAGTTCGTGCGGCAGCGATACGAGGAACTCCCGTGCCACCACGCTGTTCTTGCGCGTCTCGGCGGCTTCGGCCGCGTTCCAGAGTTGGGCCGGGTCTTGGGCCCACTCGGGGGAACCGGCCGGGGCCAGAATGCCCGAGGCCACCACGCCTTGCTTGCGGGTGTAATCGTGACGCTCGCCGGTGCGCAGGTCGGCAAGGTCCAGGCCCGCGCGATACGCCGCGCCGGCCACGGCGCTGGCGCCTTGGCTACGACTGACGGTTTTGATTTCGCAACGGTAAATGGCCACGGGATCCCCAGATGAAAACAGCCCGCCAGTCCCCGTTTACGGGGGCGTCCGGCGGAAGGGGCAGCGAATGCCGAAGGCGTTCGCGGGGTGTCGGGGGCGAAGCCCCTGACCGCGGGCAAACTCCGAAGGAGTTTGCATAACCGCGCTCTTGTTGTTTTCTTCGGGCGCTTCGCACCCTCTGAAAACCCTTTGAGAACCGGGCTGCTCGCTGTGCTCGCTTGCCCCTGCAATCAGGGTCCCATGCACGCAAAAACTGTCAACTTTTTAGCCAAAAGCAAAAGCCGTGCTCGCTGCTCGCTCGCGCCAGGCATTGGGGCGGTGCCCCCTTGCCTTCGGCCTGTTTTCTGGTTGCATTGGTTATCAGGGCTATTTTTGAGCGTGTCGTGGTAGATGTTGAGAAGCAAAAACTAAAACTCTCCAAACTGCTGGAGGTGGCTGCAAAGGAGCAAGCCAAACTCTTGCTGGCGGAGAAGCAACAGAAAGCACGGGAGGCCCGTCAGGTCGCCCGGGAGAAAGCCAAGGAGCGTGCCAAGCTGTTCCGCTCGGCCGATGCACACCGAAAAATCGTGCTGGGCGGGCTGACGATTGCCGCCGAAGCCGATGGCTGGGACCCGGCCGAAATCGTCGGGGGCGCTGCTCGTGATTGGCGAGCGGATGGCCACGCACCCGAACGTGCGGGGCCAGCTCCGCGAAAAGGGTATTCAGCATCTGGAGGCGCGGGCGGCAGCCCGTGAAGGGGCGCGGTCATGAATCGCCCCAAGACCCCCGACCCGTTGTTGGCCCGACAGATGGAAGCCCTGCGCGCCCAGTTCCTGGCCAATGCGCTGGGCCTGCCGCTGCCGTATTTCTACGCCACGTCGGATTTTCTGGCAGAGGTGAGTTGCTGGTGTCTAAGCTGCCCGATGAGCGCCAGCAGGAAGCGATGGCCGCGTTGAAGGCCATCGCTGGAAAGGTTTAAGCCCGTTCCTTGGTTCGGTTGCTGGGCTTGCTGTCAGGCAGCTCAGTCAACAGGGGGCGCAAGGCGTCCAAGTTGAGCGCATAGGCCAGCACCGACAGGCCGGGAGACTTGCCGGCACCGTGCAGTTTCTCGGCGGCGGTGAATTCCCGGCTGTAAGTCGCATGGTGTTCGTCGTCCAGTTCGTGGCCGACGATTTGGGCCCTCATTTCCGAGGCGACGCCAGCGGTCTGCATCTCCTGGATGACGCTCTTGCGCAGGCTGTGGAAGCCGCGTTTGGCTTTCGGCCAATCGGCAGACAGCTTGCCCATGTAGTAGCCGAACGCTTTGGAAATCCAGTTACCGGGCCCGTTCTTGGCGTTGGTGGCGGCTTGCGGGAACAAGCGGGTATCGCCACGGTCCCGCAGCCGCTGCACGTAGTTGAGGAAGCCTAGCGCCAGCAGGTCGGCGTGGATGGGCACCACCCGTTTGGAGACATCGCTTTTAAGCCGCTGGTTCTCGCCTTCGTCGGTCACGTGGAGGACGGGCACGCCGTCGGCCTCTGCCACGTCCGTCAGCAGTAGTTGCCCGACTTCGCCGGCCCGGCCGCCGGTGTAAAGGCCCAGCAGGGCGGCCCAGCGTGTGCCGGGGGAAAGCCTGGCGACCTGCTCGGGCGCGTAGAGAGTGTGGATCTGGGGCAGGGTGAAGGCCTTGAAGCCCAGCTTTTTCCGCTGGCGCTTTTCCTTGGCCGTGTAACGCACGTGACCCTTGGCCGGGTTGTCCACGGTCGGGAAGTGGCCGGATTTGGTGGCCCAATCGAAGAAGCCGCCCGCACCGCCCAGGTAGGACTGTTTGTTGTAGATGGAGGGCGTGCTGTTGCCCTTGTCGCGCAAGTGTTGATAGAAGCGCGCCATGTCAGGCCGGCCGATGGTGTGCACCTGGTGGTTGCTGCCGATGTAGTCCACCAGCATGTTGATGGCCGTGCCCTTGATGGTCAGGGTCTTGGGGCTGGTGAACGCCTCAAGGCTTTTCAGCCATGCGTCGCGCGCCTTGCCCATGGAAATGGCTTCGGCCACAGTAGCGGCCGGAGCCGTTGGCGCAGGTGCAGCAGGTGCCGGAGAGGGGGCAGGGGGCTCGTAGCCGTCCAGCATGGCCATGAGCGGGTCCTTTTCATACATCGCTGCCAGTTCGGCATTGCGACCGCGTGGGGCCGTGGCTTGGCGGTAAAGCCGGACGTCGTCGTCGTTGTCCAGTTGCCAGCGCTCGACGATGGAGCCATCGGCGCGTTGCGTGCGTTCCAGCGTGAGTTCCGGCAGACGGCTTTTGCTCAAGCGTGCAATCAACGCGTCCACGTCGTCCTTGCTCATCCCTGTGTCCTGTATGGCGGTGAAAGCCGCAGCATAGCGGGCGGACAGCTCCAACGCGGCCAACCGTGCGGCCAGCAGGTCAGCGCCCAGCGAACGCTTGAGGAAAGCGCGTCCAACCCTTTCACGCAATGCAGAGGGAACGCGGATGCGGAAGAGGTAACGGCCTGACGCGGCCTGCGTAAGGTAGTGAGGAAGTGCCATCGGAGTTGTGCCCCGATTTGTGCCCTGCCCGCGATCTTTTAGCCAACAAAAAACCCCTGTAAAAACAGGGGCTTATGTAATGCTGGCGGAGAGAAGAACTGCTCGGGCGATGCCCAACGGGGCCCAGCCGATCTCAACCTTTGAAAATTCTAGCGCGCGGTTCAGCAACTTAGCTACAGCTGCGTACCAATCGACCCCAACGACACCTAAAGGAAGCAAACATCAAATGGCATACTCGATGGCATACCGGAAACAGGGGGGCCGAGGAAGGACATGGGATTGATCACGGATGCAAAGGCTCGCAGCCTGAGCCCTGGCGGTCAGGCTGTCCCGCACGGAGGCATAACTGGCCTGACGCTGCATCCGTCGCCCTCACAGAAGGGGCAGGGTAAGTGGGTGCTGCGCTACGTCAGTCCTGCCACGGGCAAGCGACGCAACGCCGGCTTGGGTGCCTACCCCGAAGTTGGGATTGCTCTGGTGGGTAAACTGGCGCGAGAAATGCGCGAGCAGATCGCGAGTGGGCAGGATCCGTTGGAGGTTAAGGCGGCTGACCACGCTAAGCCGAAGACACCGACCTTTCAGGAAGCAGCGGAGCTACTCCACGCGGAACTAAAGCCCGGGTGGAAGAATCCCAAGCACGCACAGCAGTGGCTTAATACGCTGACTGAGTACGCGTTTCCACGGATTGGCTCCCTTTCCATCGACCAGTTGCAACCGCGGCACGTTGCGGATGTCCTCCGCCCCATCTGGCTCGACAAGGCAGAGACGGCAAGTCGCGTGAAGCAACGGCTACACGCGGTAATGGCGTGGGGTTGGGCGCACGGATTTAACCAAGCCAACCCGGTCGATGTCGTAACACATCTGCTTCCGCTGCAGCCGGGAAAGTCTGTCCGGCAGGAGCATCAGCCAGCAATGCCCTGGGCGAAGCTTCCATCGTTCGTGAAAGCAGAACTTGCAGGAGCTGGCGAGTACGAAGTCACGCGAAATGCTTTGCTGTTCCTGATCCTGAATGCCAGTCGTTCCGGCGAGGTGCGCGGGATGACGTGGGCGGAAGTGAACCTTCGCGCGAAGCTGTGGACGATTCCTGCTGCTCGCATGAAGGCCAAACAGCCTCATCGAGTGCCATTGTCGGAACAGTCCGTCAAGCTGCTCAGGCGCCAGGAAGGCCATCACGACGAACTTGTCTTTCCCTCTGTGCAGGCTCGTTCGGTCATGTCGGACATGACGCTCACAGCCTTGTTGCGGAGAGCGAACGCACCGAGCGACACGCCTGGGCGTATTGCGACCGCCCACGGGTTCCGCTCGAGCTTCCGCGACTGGTGCAGCGAGCAAGGCTATGCCCGTGACCTGGCAGAGCGGGCGTTGGCGCATACGGTCAAGGACAAGGTCGAGGCCGCCTACCACCGCACAGATCTCTTGGAGCAACGTCGTCCGATGATGCAGGCCTGGGCCGACTTTGTTCACCCACCTGCAAAGAACCCCAAGAAGGATGCCTCGCCGCATGACGCCTGAATCGCCAGCCATTCGAGTTCGGCCCTTAGCCAGCATGCTTGACGGGAACGACCCTGTTGAGTTCGTTCACAGGCTCCTTGAGGCTGGATACGACAGGTTCTACGTCAAGGTCCCGAAGGGATTTCGGGTCAGCCTTCTCTCCATTGACCCCTTTCCTCCTGGGTACCAGCTTCTGTGGCCCCAGAAGTCAACCCAAGGTCCCGTGCGGGCTGATGGCAATCAGGCCCAGATACGGTATTTGCAGCTCGATACATCGCAGTTGCGTGACGTTCTCGAATATCCCCCCGTCGCATTGCACCAATTCAGTGCGGGAGGTCTGGAATCCGCGTTGACGCACGATGGCATTCCTTCAATCGATTTCAAGTATCGAAAGGGTTTGCTGGGTTTCCTCTTGCCCACCGAGCGGGCCATCGCCGACAAGGTGCCAACCGAGTTTGATGCCAGCTCGGGTGCTCCTGTGGTCGTGAAGACGTTGAATCGCATCAGAAGCCAGTATTCGTACATTCTTCACGGGGTCAGTTTCAAGGATGTTTTCGTTGAGGCGCCCGCACTTAGTGACGCCTTGGAAAGCACGCCGACTGCTAAGGATGTGCTTGTGCCAGCCTGTGGAGATGCGCCGGATGACCCCTATGGGCTGAAAGATTCGTCGCCATTGGTATACGAGATCCTCCGCAAAGCCTATCGAAATCGAGGGAGGGCGCGCAGTGAGATCGATGCGCCATCGCTTGCGGCAGAATTTCGAGAGTTGAATGCCGGCTACAAGAAGAATCCCAAGCCTTTCAACGACGGTCGGCATGAGTTCGCGGCGACGCTCGCCAACCCCGGCTACAACTATTCGTCCGAGGGCCTTGGGGAGATTGATCTTCCCGAAGAGGCCGTAGAGGTTCCGGCGGATACATTCCTCGATCAGGATTTCATCAATCACAAGCTCAGAAAACTCCTATATGCCGCCTGCCGTTGGAGTGGTGCTAAGGAACCAGGACTCGGCGGCGATCGGGAAAAATTGGTGGATCTCTTGGTTGGTCTTGGCTTCTTTGACCGGGAAGACAGTGATCAGGTGCAGTCGTTGGTTTACTTCATCACCGGTGAAAAGTACCGGCGCAACAAGCACAAGAGCGACTTTAGGCACATCCGCAGCGATCGAGGGTGACGCCAAGCCGGGGATGGGTAACGCGCACACCCGGTCATTTTCCATTTCGCCAAGACTTTGGGAGACGCGTGTGTGCCAGCAAGGGGATGAACAATCATGAGCACGCTGGCCGACCAGCTGAAGACATTGGGCTTACAGCCGACCGAGCGAGAGGTTGTGGACACTAGGAAGACCAATTCCAAGACCGGTGGTCGGCCGCTAGGATCTGGTAAGAAGCCACAATCTGATGAGGGAATGCTCTTCTTGAAGCTGCCACGCTTCGGAACTGTGGCCAGGCTCGACGAAGAACGGGGCTTCGGCTTCATCTCTGGTGGCGCGCGCGAGGACGTGTTCTTCCACTTCAGGGGATATCCGGGCCGGCTGCCTGACGGAAAAAAGCTTCCCCCTGTGGGATCGCAGGTGCTTTTCATTACGGGCAGCGACCCACGGCGTCCACACGAGCCCAAGAAGGGTGCAGTCTTGTGGGCGCCCGTCGAAATCTCTTCAGCTTCGCTAGGGAATGCGCCCACGGATCAGACATCTGTGGACGCTTTGCGGCGCAAGCGCCTAGGTGAGTTGCCGCGGGATGCGCTGTGGGGCCTGTTTGAAACAGCGTGGTACGCGAAGCCGTGGGGTGGAAATGCGCCGGCACCCACCGACCTGGAAGACGAGGTACTGGGACAGGTCGTCTGCGAACGTCTGGCCGAGATGTCGCCGGCTGATCTGGAAGCACATCAGGTCAGTAGCCGGCTGGCGAAGTCGCACTACCAGTTTGCTGCCTGCCTGTCGCCAGGCAGCCCGGCTTGCGCGTTCACGCGGATGCTGGAAGTGTTCGAGCCAGCACAGCTGGCCGTGCTGGGGACACCAGACCCCTCGTGGATTCAACGCCAGAGGCTTTCTCCGGACGCCCGCTCCCGCCTCCTTGAATGGCACCTGCTCAGCCGGGCCTTGTCGGAACCGCGTGGCAACTGGGAGTCCTGTTTCCCAGGAGCCGAGGCATCCGAGGTCGAGCTGGCAACGCGTTTCCTGGCCTACGACATCCCGCGGGATGCGTTCATCGATGCTTGGCTGGACAGGATCGTGCGTAACGGATTGCTGTCCGAAGTACAGGCTGAAGCGTGGGCGGACCGTAATCTCGATCTATCGGTTTCGCTGTTTCATCGACTTCCAGCCGCGCGCCAGGTTTCTCTGGTGTCAGGGTGGCGGAAGAATCCGGCAGGGCTGGACAAGCAACTCCAACAGGAACCATCACGTGCAAGGACGCTGCTTACCGCTGCGTCACTGGCGTTTGACCTGGAAACCGACGGTAAGCGCATCTGGGAAATCGGCTGCGCACGCAACGGACAGGCCAGCCTTCTTCACGATGAGCGTAGCGGGACCGACCTGGATGTGGCCATGGCCGACCTGGGGCAGCGAGTCCACGCTGCGCCATTGGTGGTAGGTCACAATGCCCTGGCATGGGACTGGCCGATTGTTGCCCGCCACATCGCGCCGACTTCGGTGCCATTGATCTGGGACACGTTGCTCATCGGGTACCTTCTGGAGCCGCAGGCGGCGTCGCACGCGCTCGGTGGGCGGCATCATGCGGACCGGGATGCACTTGACACTTTGCAGCTGTTCAAGCGACAGCTAGAGGGCCTGCCTGAAGATATTGCACGCAGTGTGTTGATCGGCGAGTTCACCGATTCTGCCCGACTGCTGGATGCGGTCATTGAGGCCCAGCGGGGCGTCCGCGATTTTGCCCGCGAGTTCCCGGGCTTCATGACCGCGGAGGGAACCTCGCCTGCAAAGCTGGTCGTCGTGCCCGAGAGCAGGCTCGGGGAGATCGACTGGGTTCCGGGCGCGTCGGTGGTCTCGGCGGACCCCAGCGAAGGGCTGGCGGCCGAGTGGCGGGAAGTTGACGTTGCCTTGCTTAAGAAGGCCCTGCCGGCAGACGCCGCGTCCGACCCGGCTGCTCGGGTCCTGGTGGCTGTTGGGGAGCTGGCTGCCGCGCAGGGCATCGCGCTGCGGCGGAACATGATTCCGGTCTGGCTGCTTGAACGTGACGCCCGCCTGCGGTCGGCGGTCGACATGGCGTGCGTAGTGCCGAAGGCCGGTTCGGGCTGGCGTATCGCGTCGTTGCCCGCCAGCGTTGACTGGTGGGCCAGCAGGGATCCATCGTCCTGCGTGGTGACCGGGCTCAGCGATGATGTTCTCGTGCTCGATCGACGGAAGGTTGCGCAAAGCGATGTTGCGCAGATGCTGGGTGAAATGCCCGCAGCGCCATTCATGCGTATCGGTGAAACCGGATCTGCGTTGCGATGGTTGCTCGTCGACCGTGCCGCACACGTGCTCGACTCTCGAGGAGGTCTGGCTGCATTCACGACGCTCCCCGTCAGCGATGCGGCGATCGTTCGTGCCGAGGGCGCGCCGGTTCCGTCATGCCGTCCGAAGGTCGCAACGCGGCGCCATCACGTGTTGCATCCGCGGGCCGAGGACCAGGGCAGCTACTGGGCCGAGGTGCTTCGTACGTTCAAAGAAGTGGCGACGTTTGGAGCGGGAACCGTTCCGATTCTCCTGATTGCGAGTACCCAAAGCGAGGCGCTGCGTGATCTATTGACAGTTGGGCTGGCGGAGATCGGGCTTGGCGAGGTGAAACCGGAACACCGCAGCCAACGTGAACACATGCTTCGCGCCTCGAGTGGTGGCCTCGCGCTGGTCGACGTGGTCGACCAGTGGCCCGTCTGGCAATCGCTTGCCCAGTCGGCAGGCGTGGTGCTGCAACCTGTGGTCGAGGCACTGCCGATCGAGGAGTGGCATGCCTGTGCGGAGACGCGCATTGCCGCGCAGGCAGGTTGTGATTCTGGGCAAAAGACCGAGAAGGCGGGCGGCGCCACCGTCGTTAGTGGCGCTGCTGTACTTGAGTCTGCGCCTGCCTTGTTGCGGGCCCGGTTGCATGGATGGATGGCCGATGTGGGGCTGTCAGCGTCGCAGCTCCCCACCATCCTTATTGATCCGCGCGTGGGCGACATGGCCAAGGGGCTGTCGAACTTGGCGGACTCGTTCCAGCTTGTGGAGACGCCATTCCTGGCTGAGCAGGCGCAACGGTTGGAGCTTGTGTTGTCGCCGTTCAAGCTGGTGCGAGAGGTGGCTCCTTCCGGCATCGAGGCTATGGAACGCTTCCTGGTGGCGAACTGGCAGCCTCGAAGCGGGGGCGGTGGGAATCGCGTCACCGGCTTCAAGCCGTCGCAGAAGATTGCGATGGAAGCCATCTGCGAACGCTCCGCTAATGTTCTCGTCTCGTTGCCGACGGGCGAGGGCAAGTCGGTGCTGTTTCAAGTTCCCGCGCTCTGCCGTGGCCTACGCAATAGACGGTTGACATTGGTCATCTCGCCGTTGAAGGCCTTGATGCGGGATCAGGTGGAGCGCCTGCGGGAGCAGGGTTTCTCCGAGTCAGTCGACTATCTGAGCGGTGATCGACCGCCCAGCGAGATCGCCGAAGTGATCCAGGGCGTACTCGATCATCGCATCGTGCTGCTGTATGTCGCGCCAGAGCGGACACGCAGCAGTGTTTTCCTCGATGTGCTTCACAAACGCATGCAAGCTGACAAAGGCTTGGAGCATGTAGTAGTGGATGAAACCCATTGCGTGAATCAGTGGGGATACGAGTTCAGGCCGGACTACTTTCATGCGCTGAATCTGTTGCTGCGCATGTGTCGTGCAATGGATTTGAGTGAGCCGACGCCTTTCCTGTTGCTGTCGGCAACGATCACCGCGTCCGACAGGGTCCGTTTGCAGGCCGTCATGTCCGGAGATTCCGGAGAGACGGGATCTCCACTGCCGCTCTTGGCAAGGCCGGACTCGTTCTCCAATCCATTGCGAACGCATATTGCCGTTGAGCCGCGTCGTGTGCGTGGCATGCTCAACGACCGGCGGAACTTTGACAAGGCACTGGCGGAGCGTCTGCCTCACATCGAAGAAGCCGTATCGGCGGCACGGCGCAACCGGGCGTCGACGGGTCAACGTAGTGCCGTCGTAGTTTTTGTATCCAGCCGATACCACGCGGAGGTCGTGGCGCAGCGGCTTGCCCGGGCCACCAGCGGTCAGGTCGACTACTACCATGCGGGCTTGGATGCAGGCTCGCGGGAAGAGATCTACACGCGCTTTCTTGACGGTGACCTTGATGTCCTCGTGGCGACGAAGGCCTTCGGCATGGGCATGGATATTCCGGATATCCATTGGGTCGTGCACCTTGCACCGCCGGGATACCTCGAGGACTACCTGCAGGAGGTTGGCCGGATCGGGCGCGGGGAGCGGGAGCGTAAGAATGCGCAGCTCGAAAAGCTTTCCGCCACGCTGCTATTCTCGGATCAGGACTTCGAGTCGATCCGGGGTTTGCGGGCGCGCAGCGCCCTATCCCTTCCAATCATCAGGGATCTCCACGAAAAGGTGTGCGAGCACGCATACCAGGTGGATGGCCAGCAGCTCGCGATCGTTCCTGCCGAGGGCTACGGCACGCCACAGAACCCCGTGGGGCAAAGTCCGGCCGCCAGACGCGCGGCCGCGACGCGAGTCAGAATGGGGCTGTACTGGCTCGAACGGGCCGAACGCGTCCGCCTGTGCGGTTCCGTCCCGGATCTGATTGAGGTGACTGCCTACCCGTCCTCGCTTGAGCGGATATCCCAGGAGGATGGTTTGGCTGCTGAAGTAGCCGGTTTGATTCTTAAAATTGGTTCGGTGGACACTTCGCTTGCAGGTGCATCCCTTGGAGGCGGCTCCGTTTTTGGCGCTTCTCCAACCCCGGCAGGACTTCTCGGCGGCACGATCGACGTGCTCGGACGGCTGTTTTCCAGCTTGTCCGACACGGTGGGCATGCTGTTCGATGGCTCGGCAAGAACTCCGGCGCGGTCGCTTCCAAGCCCACGTCCCGCACACGCCGGGTTGTCGAGCGGTGAGGCCGCCACGGCAAAGACGGTGATTCTCAATCTCTCCCAGATCAAGCTGCGCAGCAGTGCGATCAAGTCGATGGGAGATGTGCTGGCAGTCCTAGGCGACCTCGAAAAGCGTGGGGCTGTATCGCTGAATCGCGAGATTGACGTTGTTCCGCGCAAGCTTGCATCTGAGCCATCCACCAAGATCAGCGAGCTCTTCCAGTACGTCGATGGCGGAGTAGCCGAACTCATACGCCGGCTCGCGAAGAACGGACGAATCGAGTTCAATCCGTTTGAGATGGTCGAGGACGTAGAGGGGCCGCGGGTCGGCGATGACAAGCGCCGGATGTATGAAAGATTGTTCATTAACGGCTTCAGAAGCCTTGCGCGTGCATCCGGAGTCAAGCTTCGCCAGCTGGTTCGGGCCGACGATAAAGTCATCTGGGAGGCAGTGCTTCCGCGGTCGTCATGGTCCAAAGCAGATTCCAGACGGCAACGTTTCCTGCAGGGGGCGAAGTCCCTGTTCGCGGCCGTCGCAAACCAGAGATCGATCCCGATTTCGAAACTTGTGGATCAGCTACGTGCCGGAAGCCATGACGGCCGTTTCCGCGAATCCGACTTGAACAAAGTGGCCGCGCTCTTGTCGGCAATGAGCCTTGTCAGCATTTCGCCGGAGTTGGTTCCGCTGTCACATGTCGTAGCAGTATCCAATGTCGATGGCAGGCTTGAGGATCAGGCGGATATCTGGGACGAGCTCAGGCAGGTCAATGAACTTGCAGAGGCACGAAATCTGGCAATGGAGGTGTTCGCAAACGTGAACACGGATGCCCACCCGGTCTTCATCGAAGGGTATTTCGATGCCGCTGATGGCCCTGCGATCAAGCAGTTCCTTGATTCGCAACTGGGTGAAATAGTCAGCGAGGATCGGGACGGCCCCTCCACCTTGCTCTTGGAGATGCAGGAGAAGCTCCGCGCCACGAAAGCGGTTGAGTTCTTCGAGAGATTCAGGGGCTCGGAAGAATCAGCGCAATGGGAGGTGGCCAAGGCGCCGTTTGATCAGCACATCATGGTCAACGCGGGTCCCGGGGCTGGCAAGACCTTTGTCCTTGTAGGAAGAATCGCGCACCTGATCCGGGAGCAGAACATCGATCCCTCGCAAATCATCGTGCTTGCGTTCAATCGCGCAGTCGTCTTTGAGATCAGGCGACGGATTCGCGAGCTGTTCAAGTCGCTGGGCTATGCAGCCTACGCGGGGCGTCTGCGGGTCTCGACCTTCCACTCGCTGGCTATGCGGAGCCTGGCGCGGGAGGGGGTTGAGATTACTAGAGACAGTGTGCAAACCCTGCTTTCTGATTTTTCCAGTCGGCTGTCGAAAGATCCTTCGTTCGCCCAGAGGGTAGCCGGCGGCGCACGTTGTGTCCTTGTGGACGAATTCCAGGACGTGACGGATGACGTGTATCAGGTCATCAAGTATCTCCACTCCGGCAGCGGGTCTAGGGCAGGGGTCATGGTGATTGGTGACGACGACCAGGACATCCTGCGCTGGCAGCGGAAGAATGATGGTAGTGCTCACCAGTTCTCCGAGAAGTACTTTGATCAGTTTACGCACGATTTCGGGGGAGGAAGTTTCCAGGAGTTCCTGCTGGGCGTGAATTTCCGATCTGGCGAGAGCATTGTCGAACGCAGCCAGTTGATGATCTCAGGGTTCTTCGAGCGCACGAGCCGCTCCCGGCGTCTGAAGTCCTCCCGGTTGAGATCACGTGCGGGAGCCAGGGAAGGGGCGTGCCAGGCGATCGAGTGGAGCGGTCGAACGTGGGGCGAGGCGGTAGAAGGCACTGCAGCTTTGCTAAAGGACCTGACCGGCCGCGAAGGCGAGTCGACCGCCGTGCTCTGTCGTTCGAATGCTGAGGTCGCTGAAGCGCACAGACTGTTGAGCCAGGCGCTGCCGAAATTGAGGGTGCAGGGGGGCGCCAATCTGCGCGTAGCCCAGCTGAGGCACGTGGCGCTCTGGTTGGACCATCTTCGGGAGGCTGCTGCCAAAGGCGACGCCGCACTTTCAGAGGATTTGCGGCGAGAGATCTTCAACCGGACGGTGCAAGCTGGAGGTGTTCCGGAATACTCCAGGCCGGCTACGTCCGACGTCACGCTGGACGATCTGTGGGAGCTGTGCTGCCGCGAGCGTTCATTCCCCCATCTTTCCTCGCTCGTTCAGTTTGTCGATGAATTGAGAACCGATGAACTCGTGCGGTTGCTGGGGACGGTCGATGAAGCGTCAACGGCAGTAGTTTCGACACTGCATAAGGTGAAGGGGCTTGAGTTCGACAACGTAGTAATTCTGCCGTCGATGATTCAGTTCGGCGTTGCAGGGTGGGATCGACTGGGACCGGATCTCCAAGGCGATGCCGCGGAAGAGGCGCGGCTGCTGTATGTGGGAATGACCCGGGCCAAGAGGAATCTGACGTACTACCGCGGTGATCGCGAGCGGAGCTGGGGAAGGAAGGATCCTGTGCCGTATGACGGCCTGCGCACAGACGGCCATGTGTTGATCGGTTCAATGGAGGATGTCTCGCTCGGTTGGGCCATGCAACGCAACGCATTCAACCCAACTCCGGATGAGTGTCAGCGCTATATCGAGACTGAAGTCGCGATAGGTGATCCAATCGTGCTTGGCGGGTGGGGGGGCGGTGCGTTCAAGTCTTTCATGCATCGAGGGAGTTCAGGACAATTGACACAGGTCGGCTTTCTTGCGAAGCAACATGTAGTCGGCGGACCGAATGCTTCGCTGAAAGTCAGCGCGGTCCTGCGGTTCCGGCCGGACTCAATCGACGAGACGCTGGCAGACTGTGTTCGTGATCGTGGCTGGGGGTACGTTGTGCTTGTTTCGGGGCGCCTCCGCTGATGTTCGCTAGATTCCTAGCAGCGTAACCACGGCTCCTGCGTGCTCCCCGGGGCGTGTCAAGAGAAAGGGCCGGCAAGCCGGCCCTTCGTCTGGAAGCAAGATTTGAGGTCACTTTTTCAGCAACTCTCGATCAATGGCTGAGGTGTCCAGGCCGCTGCTCCTGGGCGCGCCACGGCCGCTGTGACCCTTCGGCATGATTCCCTTGCGCAGGTTGCGGATCCCCTTCTTGCTCGCGGTGTCGGCGTCCTCGTCGCCTGCCAGGGACTTCGGCGGGCTGGGTTTGAGCTGCGTGGTTTCCTTGCACAGGTACTCGATCGCCAGGCGCAAGCCGCGCAGCTTGTCAGTGTCCGTCGGATGGATCAGACCCAGGCAGTTGAAACGGTACTGGTCCGTCCGGGTGTAGCAGTTGAAATAGCTCGCCTTGGCCTTCTTGCCCGTCTCGCCGACATCCACCCCATCCTCGTACTCTCCATGGCCGCAGCGGCGGACCCAGTCCTCTCCGACCATGCGGGTCAGATTGGCCGCATCACGGTGCTTGTGCCCGTCCAGGACAATGAGGACGTGAAAGTGGATGCCACGATCGATCCCGTCCTCGCGCTTGCTGATGTAACCGAGGACGTCGGGAACGATTCGATTTTCGCGCAGAGCACGCAGGAACCTCGCGTAGTGGCCATCCGCTTCGCGAGTGTAGCCCCAGCCCTTGAACGCCGGGCGGAAGTAGAGATCAACCCGTAGGATCAGCAGCTGCGAACGACGCTGGAACTGGGCTGCCAGATACTCGCAGCAGCTGGTGATGTTCTTCTCTTCGTTGCGCTTGTAATTGTCGACTTCGTCCTTGTAGGCCTGGCTCCGACATGATGCGCGGATGGAAGCAGCCGCGTTCTCGAGAATCTCACGCGTTCGTGGATCACTCAGTACCGGATCGCCGTTACGGGTGTGAGCCCAGAGCTCAGGCGAACACTGGTCGACGACCTTCAGCATAACGGTCAGGGGAGGATTAAAGCGGTGGTGCTTGTAGTACTCCGCACTGTCTTGGTTGTAGCCCTTGCATACGTTGAAGATTGCCTTGCCGATCTGGGTTAGCTGATAGCGCGGCTGCCCCCTTCGATCGTGCACAACTTCAACCGGCTGGTCATCGCTCCGGGCGATGGCGTCGACGAGTTTCTCTGCTCGGAGCAGCCAGTAGATGAAGTCGTGTTCCTGCCCGACATAGGTCTGTCCGTAGCGTTGACTGGTCTTACGTACGAAGAGGTGGTGGTCCTGCTCTGCCGGGGGCATCAGCGGAGCCTTGGACTTGGGGACAATGGGAAGGTCGGGCATCTGCTCAAGGAGCAGGTCACAGTCGAAGGCGACTGCCTGGGTGTATGAGGTGGACTGATCGATCTCATTCATGTGAATGCTTCTCTGTATGTGCTGATTGATTTAACTAATTAATAGGATAGAAACCGGAATTCGAGCGGGATCGAGGGCCCCGCTTCTCCCAGCCTTGAAAATAAAAACCCCAAGCGCGTTGGGGTTTTTGTGTGATGACTTGCTACGTCGACTTAGTGAGCTGTTACATGCGGCGGGCACCCTCCATGCGGCTTTCCAGCCACTCGTCGATGACGTATTCGATCCAGCCCTTGGCGGAACTGCGCGAGCCGCCAGCGCCCAGCGGAACGGGGCGCGGGAACGTCTCGTCGTGCCAGCGGCTCGACGGGTTCAGGCGGTTATCGATGGTGCTCTCGGAGCACGAGAGCTTCTTCGCCAGGTCCTTCTTACGCAGAACTCGCTTGGAGCGCGTCAGTGGGGGCGCGATGCCCTTGGTATCGGTGTTCGAATGGGGCGTGTGGGTTGAACAGTTGTAGTGAAGGTTCATAACGCGATCTCGGTGCAGCGACAGGCCCTTTGCCTGCCTGCGGCCACGATGCGCGTTTTCTGGGGCGATGAATAAGGAGCGGAAAACTGAGATCGGGTGGAAAAAAGGTGGGGAAAATGGATCGCCGCGCGGGCATCTCTGACCGACGTTTGTTGCCGAGCGCGGGATCAGGGGGGCCAAACCTGGGGAGGAACCAACGTGACGACCCAATCCGACCCAAGTGATTGTGGTTCCGCGCTGACGGCGCCGGACAGTCGTAGCCGAGCCAACACTAGGTTCGGGTTCTCGACCTCGCCGGTCCTGGCCGGCCGGACGGCAGAACGGCTCAATGTCGGGGTCCTGTGGGCCGTGGCTTGTCCGCACAGCCTCGCTCTGCCCGGGTGGTTTCCACTGAAGCGGCTTCTCCGTAGGAGATACCTATGGCGGGGGCCCCCGGCGAGTTTAGGGAGTTTTCGGTCGGAGGATCGATGGCCATGCCGGTCAGCAGGAGTGCTATTACATCGGCGTTCGTGCATGCAGGCCATGCGGCCCCCCTCGGTTAGGGGGGGCGGATTTCAACCGGGCACGCCGGGTCAGCGAGAGAATTGCAGAAGAGTTACGCGGCGAAGGAGCGAGGCTTTCGGTTGCGCTTGGCCTTGGGCGCGTCTCGCATTGTCGCGATTCAAAATTCTCTCAAACCCTTAATACCCACTTGAAGCGGGAGATCCTCGCTTCACGTCTGAGCGCTACGTCCCAAGCGCTTACGGCAAGGTCAGAGCCATGCGCGATGACACCAAGGAGACGATTGTTCAGCTTGTAACGCTGGCCGCTGTAATTCTGGTGAGCCTGCTGACCAAGCGCGACATTCGCTTTCCCTGAGCCAGTGTCCTGGCAGCAGAAGGCCCGCCTTTACCGGCGGGCCTTCTGCTTTTGTGCCGTCAACCGAATGGAGTTCCCATGCATCTAGTTCAATCGATGGCCTACGCCGGCGAGAAGCCGTGGCATGGCCTAGGCAACAAGCTGGCACCCCGCCAGCCGATCGACGTTTGGAGGGAGCAGGCCGGGATGGACTGGGCGGTCGAAGAGTCCGAGGTGCGCTACATCACCGGCAGCAACAACGTTGGCCTCATCAATGCCTTCCCCGAGCAGAAGGTGCTTTACCGCTCGGACACCAAAGCGCCTTTGGCGGTTGTCAGTAAGCGTTTCAAGGTGGTGCAGCCGGGAGAGGTTCTGGAGTTCTACCGTGACCTGACAGTACACAGTGGCTTCGAGCTTGAGACTGCCGGCGTGCTCCGGGAAGGCCGCAAGTTCTGGGCACTGGCTAAGACCGGGCAAAGCACCGTTCTCAAGGGGCGCGACCGCGTGGACGGGTACCTGTTGCTGGCCACGGCGTGTGACGGAACGCTAGCTACCACCGCACAGTTCACATCGGTGCGCGTGGTCTGCAACAACACGTTGCGGATTGCGCTGGGTGGCGCCAGCGGTGCGATCAAGGTGCCGCATCGCAGCCATTTCGACGCGGACACGGTGAAACGGCAGCTGGGCATCACCGTCTCGGCCTGGGATGGTTTTGTCGCCCGGATGAAGGCGCTCGCCGAATGTCCGGTGGATCCAGACTCGGTGGAGGGCCTGTTGCGTCGCGTGCTGACCTACCCGGTTGCAGAGGGCAAGGCGACCGTGGTCAACGAGCAGGCATTGGCAAACGCCCGGGCCTTGTACGAAGGCGGTGGACGCGGGGCGATGCTGGCCTCCAGCCGAGGCACCGCCTGGGGGCTGCTTAACAGCGTCACGGAGTTCGTGGACCACCACCGCCGCGCGCGCAGCGACGACCACCGTCGAGACGCGGCGTGGTTCGGACAAGGTGCGCAAATCAAGCAGAAGGCTTGGGAAAGCGTCCTGGAACTGGTGTCCTAAGGTTTCCGTCCTTTACCAGCACGTCATAACGCCCGGCCATCTGGCCGGGCGTTTTCATTTGGGAGATTGCACATGAAGAAGCAGAACGCGCTGCGACTTGTCGATACGCGCACGCTGGACCGCGGGCAGTGGCTTGAGGTGCGCCGTGGTGGCATCGGCAGCTCCGATGCGGCCACGGCCGTTGGCCTGAACCCTTACAAGAGCCAGCTGGAGCTGTGGCTTGAGAAGACCGGGCGGCAGCCGGCCAGCGACCAACAGCCCGGCATGGACGATCCGCGATATTGGGGCACTTTGCTGGAGCCGTATGTGGCCGTGGCCTACCAGCAGAAGACGGGCCGCAGGGTTCGGAAGCTCAATGCCGTCCTCCAGCATCCGACCCTGCCTTTCATGCTCGCCAACATCGACCGCGAGGTCGTGGGCGATCCGGACGTCCAGATACTCGAGTGCAAGAGCGCGGGGGAATTCGGGTCGCGCTTGTGGAAGGACGGGGTGCCCGAGTACGTCCAGCTCCAGGTCCAGCACCAGTTGGCAGTTACAGGCAAGCACGCCGCGGACGTGGCAGTTCTGCTCTGCGGCCAGGACCTGCAGATCCACCGGATCGTCCGGGACGAGGACATCATCGCCCGGCTGGTCGTGCTGGAGGCCCGCTTCTGGGAGTGCGTCGAGACCGACACACCTCCGGCCGCGGACGGCAGCGAGTCGGCCGCCCGGGCCCTGCGCCACCTGTACCCCGGCAACGACACCAGTCTGGATTTCACGGGCGATGTGGCGCTTTGCCAGGTCTTCGACGAGCTGGCCGGGCTGCGCTCAGAGCTCGACGCCCAGCAGCAACGGGCCGAAACGCTCAAGCAGGCAATCCAGCAGGCCATGGGCGATGCATCCAAGGCGATCTTCGCCAATGGCTCGGTCACCTACCGGCGGGCCAAGGACGGCACGTCGTTCGACGCCAAGCGGCTGACCGCCGAGCGCCCCGACATCGCGGCCCAGTACTCGGTTGTGCGTCCCGGCGCGCGCCGGTTCGTTCTGGCCGTCCACACCGACACCCCCAACCAACCTTAGAGGGCGACATCATGTTGAAGGGACTTGTGATTACCCCGCCCGTGGTCGGGCGGATTTCCATCGGGCGCGTGGTCGAGCGCAACGGCAAGCGCCTGCCGGAGAAGGACGACCAGTTCACCCTGACCAGCCAGATCCAGAATCGGGACGGCTGGGTTCTGCACCCGCTGGACGAGGCGCTGCGCCAGCAGGCCGAGGGCAAGCTTAGGTCGATCCCGGTCCGGCTGCTTTTCAACGATCCGGGACTGAACCTTCGGGCGGACTACTCCTTGTTCGACCGCGACACCGGCCGACCGGTCTGTGTCGGCAACGGCGAAAGCTGCCGCAGGTCCACCCAGGAGGGCATCGCAACGCTCGCATGCCCCGGTCCGACCGCATGTGCGTTCGCGGCGGGCAGCTGCAAGGCGTACGCTCGCCTCAACGTTATGGTCGGGGACGCAGAGGACGATGCGTTGGGCAGCTTCGTGCTGCGCACCACGTCCTTCAACACCATCCGGACCCTGGCGGCGCGCATGCAGTACTACAGCGCCGTCTCTGGCGGTCTGCTGGCTTGCATGCCGCTGGAACTGAAGCTGCGGGGCAAGTCGACCACGATGAGCCACCGCGCGGCGATCTACTACGTCGACTTGGTGGTGCACTCGGGGATGACGCTGGAGCACGCCATCGCCGAGGCCCGGGAGGTGGACGCCACCCGGCGGGCAGCGGGGCTGGACCAGGCCGCCTTGGACGACGCCGCTCGGCGCGGATTCGCCAATGGTGCGTTCGAGGAGCTGGAGGAAGACGTGCCGGCGGTGGTGGAGGAGTTTTATCCGGAAGCCCTCCCGGAAACGGCCGCCAGCACAACGGAGCCATATGCAACGCGGCCCCCGCTAAGGGCGCGGCTGCAGGAGAAGGCCGCGCGTGCGGGGACCAGATGACCTGGCTCTCAAGGGAAGAAACCACCACTGGACCACTACCGGAAGGGCGCACTCGCGCCCTTCCGTAATTGGAGAGCAAGGAAATGACAGACGAACCCATGCCGGGGCTGTATGTGCGCAGCAACCGGCGCCGCTACGCGCCGGCCGACCCGGACGCGGTGCTGGCGGCGGCGAGGCGCATCGTGGATGCAAGGACCCAACGCGGGATGAGCTTCACCGATCATCAGGTCGCCGCACGGTTCTTCCAAGACAAGCTCGTCGGCGCCGAGCGGGAAATCTTCGCCGCTGTGTTGCTGGACACCCGCCACCGCCTGATCCACTACGCGGAGCTGTTTTACGGCTCCATCGACGGGGCCGAAGTCCATCCCCGGGAAGTGGTGAAGCAGGTGCTGCGGTTGAACGCGGCCGCGATCATCCTGGCGCACAACCATCCTTCGGGTGACGCGGAGCCCTCAGCCGCCGATCGGGCGATCACTGCGAGACTTAAGCAAGCGTTGGCGCTAGTGGACGTTCGGCTTCTCGACCATGTTGTGGTCGGCGGACGACAGACGGTGAGCATGGCCGAAAGGGGATGGTTATAGGCCTTTTCGCAGCCCAGGGGCGACGCCGTGGCGTCCCCCTGGGTTGCGGTCGGCACCATTCTTTTTTGTCCGCGGCTATATCGCAGCGTCTTGCCCGGCACGTCAAGGGATCGAGGACTTCCTCAGGCAATCGATTCCACCGACCCGTCCGGGCACGTGGCGTGATAAGCATCAAAAAGATGCGGTGTACATGCCTTCAAGAAGACCATATACTCCAAGATGAACAGCCCGGGACTGCCGTCGAATGTCAGAAGAACCGCTTCGTGATCTGACCCAGCCGCAACGCGACCGGCTCGCGTTCGTCGAGTTGCGGCTCCGGTTCATAGGGGAGATTCGCCGCCAGGATCTGATGACGCGGTTTGCCATCCAATCCGCTGCCGCATCCAGGGATCTCGCGCTTTACAAAGAGATGGCGCCCGGGAACCTCGATTACGACCCCAAGGGCAAGTCCTACGTTCTAGGACCAGCTTTTGACCCGGTGTTCGACTTCGCGCCGGAGCGAGTGCTCTCGTGGCTGGCCCAGGGATTCGGTGACGGTGAGCCTTTGCAGCGCAAGGCGTGGGTAGCTAGTGAAAGCCCCTCCAGGCTCGCGCTGCCCGATCTCGATGTCCTCGCCACCGTGACTCGCGCGATTTACCAGGAAAGCCCATTGAGTATCGAGTACCACTCGATCTCAAATGGCCGCACGGAGCGGGAGATCGTCCCATTCGCGCTGATCGACAACGGCCTGCGCTGGCACGTCCGCGCCTTCGACCGGAAATCCCAAGAGTTCCGGGATTTCGTCATCACTCGGATCAAGCGCCCGGTCCTTATGAAGGATGCAGATGTGCAGCCCCATGAGCGCAGTGATCAGGACATCCAATGGACCCGGATTGTTGAGCTGGAGATCGTGCCGCACCCGGACCAGCCCCGCCCTGAAATTACGGAGATGGATTACGGCATGGTTCGCGGGTCACTGCGAATGAAGCTGCGTGCTGCCACCGCAGGATACATCTTGCGTCAGTGGAGTGTGGACTGCTCTCCGGACCACAGTCTGCGCGGTTATGAATTCAGGCTCTGGTTGAAAGATCACCTGGCGCTGTACGGCGTCAAGAACGCTGTGTTGGCGCCGGGTTACCGCTCGCCCGACCAAAACAAGGGAGAGCAATAACGTGGCCTACGATCCAAAACGCGCGCTGGAACTTCTTCGCATCGGCTCCGGACGCGCCGATGCCACTTTCCGCGACGGCCAAGAAGATGCCATTCGTCATATCGTCGAAGGCAAAGGCCGCTTGCTGGTCGTGCAGAAGACCGGGTGGGGTAAGAGCTTTGTCTACTTCATCGCGACCAAGTTGCTGCGGGAAGCTGGAGCCGGCCCGGCGTTATTGATCTCGCCGCTGCTGGCGCTGATGCGAAACCAGATCGCAGCGGCAGAACGGATGGGGGTTCGCGCCGCCACCATCAACTCCGATAACCAGGATGAATGGAAATCGGTTGAAGCCAAGCTGCGTCGAAACGAAGTGGACATTCTGCTGATAGCGCCAGAAAAGCTGGGTAACGACTGGTTTAACACAGAGGTTCTAGCTGGTATCGCAGGGCAGATTTCGCTGATGGTTATCGATGAGGCTCATTGCATTTCCGATTGGGGTCACGACTTCCGTCCTCACTACCGACTGCTGGAACGTATCGCCAGAACGCTTCCAGCCAATCTGCGGCTGCTGGCCACAACGGCAACAGCAAACGATCGCGTTATGGAAGACCTTGTGGCCGTGCTCGGCCCCAACATGAAGGTGCTGCGCGGTGACCTGAATCGAAGTTCTCTGACGCTGCAGACGATGCGTTTGCCCAGTCAGGCTGTCCGTCTGGCATGGATCGCGCAGCAACTCAGTTCACTTCCAGGGCACGGCATCATTTACACACTCACTATCCGAGATGCCAATCAACTGGCGGATTGGCTCAAGGCCCAGGGCTTTGCTGTAGAGGCCTATACAGGTAAGACAGGTGATCGGCGTGAGGAGCTAGAGCAGGCTCTGCAGGAGAACAAGGTTAAGGCACTTGTAGCGACCACCGCATTGGGTATGGGCTACGACAAGCCTGATCTGGCATTCGTTATCCATTTTCAGATGCCAGGCTCAGTTGTCGCCTATTACCAGCAAGTAGGGCGCGCAGGAAGAGCGCTGGAATCTGCATATGGCGTGCTCTTGAGCGGAGATGAAGAAGAAGGAATTACCGACTGGTTTATCCGTAGCGCGTTCCCAACTCGCCAAGAGGTAGACGATGTCCTGGGGGCTCTTAATGAGGCACCGGAAGGACTTTCAATCCCTGACCTCATGACCTGCGTGAACATGAGCAAAGGTCGCATCGAGAAGACTATCACGGCACTGTCTCTCGAATCTCCAGCGCCGATCGCCAAGCAAGGTACGAAGTGGCAGCTTACTGCAGCCGAGCTAGGAGACGAATTCTGGGCGCGAGCAGACCGGCTCACCAAATTGAGGCGTGCCGAGCTCCAGCAAATGCAGGAATACGTCTCTCGGCCTTTCGGGCAGCACATGGGCTTTCTGATTGATGCGCTTGACGGCGATTCAAGCACCGTCAGCCCACCGTCGTTGCCGCCGCTGTCAGAAGAAGTAGATCAGTTGCTGGTTCGGGAAGCCGAGGAATTTCTTTGTCGCACAAGTCTGCCCATCGAGCCTCGCAAAAAATGGCCCGTGGGGGGAATGCCGCAGTACGGAATTCACACCGCATCCACCATTCCCTATCAAGCGCAGCCAGGCAAAGCCCTCTGCGTCTGGGGTGATGCCGGTTGGGGCGGCTTGGTTCGACAGGGTAAGTACCACGACGGCTACTTTTCCGATGACCTCGTTGCTGCGTGCGTGAAGATGATTCAAGAGTGGAATCCGCAGCCGAGCCCGACCTGGGTGACCTGCGTTCCTTCGCTTCGGCATCCCGCATTGGTGCCGAATTTCGCGCAACGCTTGGCTGCTGCGCTGGGTCTGCCGTTTCATATGGTCATCGCAAAAACAGACGCAAGGCCCGAACAGAAAACGATGGCAAACAGTACACAACAGGCGCGCAACATTGATGGTTCGCTCGCACTCAACGGCCAGCCCATTCCTCCCGGCCCGGTCCTCCTGGTGGATGACATGGTCGACTCGCGCTGGACCCTGACGGTGGCTGCATGGCTGCTGCGCAAAAGCGGTAGTGGTGCAGTTTGGCCGATGGCCCTTTCACAGACGGGGCACGACGAATGACGCCAGTCCTCTCACCCAATACACAGGCGATCCTGCTGCTGACGGCGCCGCTCATTGCCGGACGAGGCACTGCGTCATCGGATCTGCTCTCGCCAGGTGAATACAAACGTCTCGCGCGTCATTTGCGCGAGATCCAGCGTCAGCCTGCGGATCTCCTCTCACCGGACGCAGCTGAGATCTTGCGCGCGTGCCAGCCGATGATTGACGAGAGCCGCCTGCAGAAATTGCTGGGGCGCGGATTCCTGCTGAGCCAAGTGATCGAGCGCTGGCAAGCGCGCGCCATTTGGGTGGTCAGCCGCGCCGATGCCGAGTATCCGCGTCGTCTGAAGACCCGCCTGCGCGAAGATGCGCCGGCAGTGCTCTACGGCTGTGGCGACATGGCTTTGCTCGAAACCGGTGGGCTTGCCGTCGTCGGATCGCGGCATGTGGACGACGCCCTCATCGACTACACCATGGCAGTTGGCCGGCTCGCTGCTCGGGCAGGCAGAACGCTTGTCTCCGGTGGCGCCAAGGGCATCGATCAGGCCGCCATGCGAGGTGCGCTTGAGGGAGGTGGAAAAGTTTGTGGCGTTCTGGCGGACAGTCTGGAAAAGACCACCATGAACCGCGAGCACCGCAACCTGCTGCTCGATGGGCAACTGGTCCTGATTTCGCCCTACGACCCGAGTGCCGGGTTCAATGTCGGCAACGCCATGCAGCGGAACAAGCTGATCTATGCGCTGGCAGACACCTCACTGGTGGTCAGTTCCGACCTCAACAAAGGTGGCACTTGGGCGGGCGCTGTCGAGCAGCTCGACAAACTCAAATTCGTCCCGGTCTTCATTCGATCGACGGGCGAGGCTTCAGCCGGATTAGATGGTTTGCGAAAGAAAGGCGCACTTCCCTGGTCGAACCCGCAAGACGTGGATTCGTTCGAGGACGTGTTCAACGTGGCAATGCCCATGCCGACGGCATCCCCACAGGTTGGTTTTACGCTGTTTTCAAACGAAGAGCCAACATCGGCTGACGCCAAGCCAACGGCGCCCGTGCCACCCGACACCGCGCCAGCGCCCCAGGCCGCGAGTGAGCCATCGGCACCGGTCGACGTTGTTTCCGATGCGCAGCCACCCGCTGAGGCATTGGAAGAATCGCCGCCAGTCACGCCAGAGGCCGTGGCGCCTATAGACGAGGCCAAGGAATCTCCGCAGCCGGAATCGACCCCTGCCGAAGCGATCTTCGCTGCCGTGCGCGCTGCGATTCAGCAACTCTTGAGTGCGCCGATGAAGGACGCCGAAGTAGCAGCGGCGCTGGACGTTTCCAATGCACAGGCCAAGGCGTGGTTGCAGCGCCTGGTTGACGAAGGCGTACTAGAAAAACAGAAGAAACCTGCGGGCTACATCGTCAAGCAAAAGCGGCTATTCGAGTAACCGATGAAGACCAAACAAGAAGACAAGCCGCAGTGCGACGGCATTGATATAGAAGGGCCATTCGTTTGAGCGACCAACAAATCACCCTCAGCCAACTCGAAGGCCACCTCTGGGAATCCGCCAACATCCTACGCGGCCCGGTGGATGCGGCTGACTTCAAGACCTACATCTTTCCGCTGCTGTTCTTCAAGCGCATCTGCGACGTCTGGGACGAGGAGTACCAGGAGATCGTTGATGAGACCGGCGACGAGCAACTGGCCTGGTTCCCGGAATCGCACCGTTTCCAGATCCCGGAAGACTGCCACTGGAACGACGTTCGCACCAAGGCCAGCAATGTTGGGACGGCCCTTCAGCGCGCGATGCGCGAGATTGAGAAAGCCAACCCCGACACCCTGTACGGCGTGTTCGGCGATGCCCAGTGGTCGAACAAGGATCGGCTGTCTGATGCCTTGCTCAAGGACCTGATCGAGCACTTCTCCAAGCTGCCGTTTGGCAACAAGAACGTCAACTCGGATCTGCTTGGCGACGCCTACGAATACCTGATCAAGAAGTTCGCCGACGCCACCAACAAGAAGGCCGGGGAGTTCTATACCCCGCGCAGCGTCGTGCGGCTGATGATCGACATGCTCGATCCCAAGGAAGCCGAGACCATCTACGACCCCGCCTGCGGTACCGGCGGGATGCTGCTTGCTGCCGTGCAGCACGTCAAAGAAAAGCACGGTGACGTCAAGCGCCTCTGGGGCAAGCTGTACGGTCAAGAGAAGAACCTCACCACCTCGTCTATCGCGCGGATGAACCTGTTTCTCCACGGCATCGAAGACTTCCAGGTGGTACGCGGCGACACGCTGCGCAACCCAGCCTTCTTCGAGGGCGACCGACTGGCCACCTTCGACTGCGTGATCGCCAACCCCCCGTTCTCGCTGGAAAAGTGGGGCGAGGACCTGTGGCTGAACGATCCCTTCGGCCGCAATTTTGCCGGTCTGCCACCCTCATCCAGCGGTGACTTCGCGTGGGTGCAGCACATGATCAAATCGATGGCCGACGTCAGCGGTCGGATGGCCGTGGTGCTGCCCCAGGGCGCCCTGTTCCGCAAAGGTGTGGAAGGCAACATCCGCCAGAAGCTACTGGAAATGGATCTGGTCGAGGCGGTGATCGGCTTGGCGCCCAACCTTTTCTACGGCACCGGGCTCGCCGCGTGCATCCTGGTCTTGCGCAAGCGCAAGCCGGCCAAACACAAGAACAAGGTGCTGATCGCCGATGCGTCACGCCTGTTCCGCCGGGGCCGTGCGCAGAACTATCTGGAGCCTGAGCACGCCACCGAAATCCTCGGCTGGTATCGCGGCTTTGCCGATGTGCAGGACGCGGTCCGCGTGGTCAGCCTCGACGAGATCAAAGCCGAGGACTGGACGCTGAACATCTCGCGCTATGTCCTGCCGCCATTGCAAGAAGACATCCCACCGCTGCCCGATGCGATTGCGGCATTCAAGGACGCGCTCACCCGCTGCCGTGAAGCCGAAGAGCGGCTTGCGCAGGTCATGACTGAAGGGGGATGGCTGCAATGAGTCACCCAAGCAAACGCATCAGCCAACAAGAACTCGAAAGCTACCTGTGGGGCGCCGCCGTGCTGCTTCGCGGCCTCATCGACGCGGGTGACTACAAGCAGTTCATCTTCCCGCTGCTGTTTTACAAACGGGTCTCGGATGTCTGGGACGAGGAATACCAGGCGGCGCTGGCCAACTCAGGCGGTGACCTCTCTTACGCGCAGTTCGCGGAGAACCACCGCTTCCAGATTCCCGAGGGCGCGCACTGGAACGATATACGCCAGACCCCGAAGAACGTCGGTGCCGCCATCCAGAAGACCATGCGCGCCATCGAAACCGCCAACCCGGATCTGCTCGACGGCATCTTCGGCGATGCGCCATGGACCAACCGCGAGCGTCTGCCCGACGAAACGCTGAAAAACCTGATCGAGCACTTCTCGACGCAGACACTCTCGGTGGCCAACGTGCCGGAGGACGAGCTCGGCAACGCCTACGAGTACCTGATCAAGAAGTTCGCGGACGATTCCGGCCACACGGCAGCCGAGTTCTATACCAACCGCACCGTCGTCCACCTGATGACGCAGCTTCTGGCGCCGCAGGCGGGCGAGTCGATCTACGACCCCACATGCGGCACCGGCGGCATGTTGATCTCGGCGCTGGATGAAGTGAAGCGCTCGGGCGGCGAGTACCGCACGCTCAAGCTCTACGGGCAGGAGCGAAACCTTATCACCTCGTCCATCGCGCGCATGAACCTGTTCCTGCACGGCGTGGAGGACTTCGAGATCATCCGTGGCGACACCCTGGCCGACCCCAAGCACATCGAGGGCGACCGTCTGCGCCAGTTCGACGTGATCCTGGCCAACCCGCCGTACTCCATCAAGCAGTGGAATCGCGAGGCCTGGAGCAGCGACAAGTGGGGCCGCAACTCCCTGGGCACGCCGCCGCAGGGCCGCGCCGACTATGCGTTCCAGCAGCACATCCTGACCAGCCTTACCGCCAAGGGCCGCTGCGCCGTGCTGTGGCCGCATGGCGTGCTGTTCCGCAACGAGGAACAGGCCATGCGCGCCAAGATGGTTGAGCAGGACTGGGTCGAGGCTGTCATCGGCTTGGGCCCCAACCTGTTCTACAACTCCCCAATGGAGTCGTGCATCGTCATCTGCAACCGCAAGAAGGCGGCTGCTCGCAAGGGCAAGGTGATCTTCATCGACGCGGTGAACGAGGTCACCCGGGAACGGGCGCAGAGCTTTCTGAAGCCCGCGCATCAACAGCGCATCCTGACCGCCTATAAGACCTTTGCGGACGTGCCCGGTTTCGCCAAGGTCGCCACCCTGGGCGAAATCGGCGCCAATGCGGGCAACCTCTCTATCCCGCTGTATGTGAAGCGCATTGCCGCAGCCGTCGCTACCGACAGCAATGGCGACGCGGTATCGCTGCGCTCGGCATGGGACCAATGGCAAACGGATGGCCGCGCGTTCTGGCAACAGATGGACGCGCTGGTGGAAACGCTGGATGGGCTGATTACGGAGGACATCGAGCGTGTCTGATAACAAGAATTTGAAGCCAGGCTGGAAGGTCTGGCGCTTCGATCAGATGGCGACCAACGTCAATGCGCGCATCGACAACCCGTCCGAGTCGGGCATGGAGCACTACGTTGGTCTGGAACACCTGGATGCCGATTCGCTGAAGATCCGCCGCTGGGGTACGCCAGACGACGTGGAAGCCACCAAGCTGATGTTCAAGAAGGGCGACATCATTTTCGGTCGCCGTCGCGCCTACCAGCGCAAGCTCGGTGTTGCCGATTTTGATGGCATTTGCTCGGCGCATGCCATGGTCCTGCGAGCCAAACCTGAGGTCGTCCTTCCCGAGTTCCTGCCCTTCTTCATGCAGAGCGATCTCTTTATGAATCGGGCAGTCGAGATCTCGGTTGGCTCGCTGTCGCCCACAATCAACTGGAAAACGATGGCAGTCCAAGAGTTTGCTCTGCCGCCCCTGGATGAGCAGCAGCGCATATTGCAGGGACTCAGGTCGTCCAATGCGCTTGTAGAGTCCTATCAGAATCTGATTTCTGCATCTGAGCAGTTGTGGAAGTCAAGGACGACAGATTTGTTCGCCACGGACGCTGCAGGAGAATTTGTACCCCTGGGGGCGTTGGTTGACTACTCATCTGATGGCCCGTTTGGAAGCAAACTAAAGACTGAGCATTACTCTGACCAAGGGGCCCGCGTCATTCGGTTGAATAACATTGATCTTCTAGAGTTCAACGACACGGACTCCGCGTTTGTCCCAATGGACTACTTCGATGAGCTTCGTGGTTATGAAGTAAAAGGCGGGGACGTCATCATCGCAGGCCTTGGCGATGATCGCATCCCGATGGGGCGTGCTTGCATCGTCCCATTGAAAATGGGACCAGCAATAAACAAGGCGGATTGCTACTGTCTTCGGACCAATGAACGGATATCGGCAAAGTATCTCGTCCATTTTCTGAATAGCAGCGTGGGGCTAAGCCAAGCTCGCGCGATGGCGCAAGGCACCACGAGAAAGCGACTGAACCTTTCTAACATCAGGCGTTTTGGAATTCCGTTCAGATCGTTGGCTGAGCAGATTGAAGTTGCGGAGGAGCTTGATTCATACCTGGCATCCAAAAAGGAAGCAGTAGCTCGATTGCAGTTATCACTTGTTGTTCGCGATCAGATGCGTAAATCAGCGTTTGCGGAGACGGAGCATGTTTAACGAATCCAACACCGTCGAAGCCTACGTTCGCGATCTGCTCTCCGGCCCTATCAAAGCTGTCCCGGCCAACACCGCCCAGGAACCTCAAGCCAGCTACGGTCCCAGCCCCAAAGGCATCGGCTGGCGCTACGCCGCCCCGGCTGAGGTGCCGCGCCAGATTCAGGAAGTGCTGGTTGAACCCTGGCTGCGTGAGGCGCTGATCCGCCTGAACCCGGAGATTGCCGCTCAGCCCGATCGCGCCGACGAGGTGCTCTACAAGCTGCGTGCCATCGTGCTCTCGGTGCGCTCGGATGGCCTGATCCGCGCCAACGAGGAAATGACCGCCTGGATGCGCGGTGAGCGCTCGATGCCCTTCGGCCCCAACAACGAGCATGTGCCGGTGCGGCTGATCGACCTGGATGATCTGGCGCAGAACCAGTACATCGTCACCCAGCAGTTCATCTACCGCGCAGGCCCCACCGAGCGCCGCGCCGATCTGGTGTTGTTGGTCAACGGGCTGCCGCTGGTACTGATCGAGGCCAAGACGCCAGTCAAGAAGTGCATCAGCTGGGTCGATGGCGCGGTGCAGGTGCACGACGACTACGAGAAGTTCGTGCCTGAGCTCTTCGTCTGCAACGTGTTCTCGGTGGCGACCGAAGGCAAGGCTTACCACTACGGGTGCATCGGCCTGCCGGTCAAGGATTGGGGGCCGTGGCATCTGGATGGCAATGGGGAGGATGGTCAGCACCACCCGCTGAAGTCGCTCAAGCTGTCCGCTGAGAGCATGTTGCGCCCGCATGTGGTGCTGGACATCCTCGGCAGCTTCACCCTGTTCGCCACCAACAAGAAAAAGCAGCGCATCAAGATCATTTGCCGCTACCAGCAGTTTGAAGCGGCCAACAAGATCGTCGAGCGCGTGCTGGCGGGCTACCCCAGGAAAGGGCTGATCTGGCACTTCCAGGGTTCGGGCAAGTCACTGCTGATGGTGTTTGCCGCGCAGAAGCTGCGCATGCATGCCGGCCTGAAGAATCCCACCGTGCTGATCGTGGTGGATCGGATCGACCTGGATACTCAGATCACCGGCACCTTCACCGGGGCAGACATCCCCAACCTGGAGAAGGCCGACAGCCGCGAGAAGCTGCAGCAGTTGCTGGCGCAGGACGTGCGCAAGATCATCATCACGACGATCTTCAAGTTCGGCGAAGCCAGCGGTGCGCTGAACACGCGCAACAACATTATCGCGCTGGTGGACGAGGCCCACCGCACGCAAGAAGGCGACCTGGGCCGCAAGATGCGCGAGGCCCTGCCCAACGCGTTCTTGTTTGGCCTGACGGGCACGCCGATCAACCGGTCCGACCGAAACACCTTCTACGCCTTCGGTGCCGACGAAGACGAGAAGGGCTATATGAGCCGCTACGGCTTCGAGGAGTCGATCCGCGACGGCGCCACGCTGAAGCTGCACTTCGAGCCCCGCCTGATCGACCTGCACATCGACAAGGCCGCGCTGGACGCTGCCTACAAGGACTTGACTGGCGGCCTGTCGGACCTGGACAAGGACAACCTCGCCAAGACCGCCGCCAAGATGGCCGTGCTGGTCAAGACGCCCGAACGCATCCGCAAGGTGTGCGAGGACATCGTCGAGCACTTCCAGACCAAGGTGGAGCCGAACGGCTTCAAGGGCCAGATTGTCACGTTCGACCGAGAGTCCTGCCTTCTTTTCAAGTCCGAGCTGGACAAGCTACTGCCGCCCGAGGCCACGGACATCGTGATGTCGGTGCAGGCGTCCGACAAGAAGGACCACCCTCAGTACGCGAAGTACGACCGCACCCGTGACGAAGAGGAACGGCTGCTGGATCGTTTCCGCGACCCGGCCGACCCGCTGAAGCTGATCATCGTGACGGCCAAGCTGCTGACGGGCTTCGACGCGCCCATCCTGCAGGCGATGTACCTGGACAAGCCGTTGCGGGACCACACGCTGCTGCAGGCCATCTGCCGCGTGAACCGAACCTACTCGGAGCAGAAGACCCACGGTTTGATCGTGGACTACCTCGGCATCTTCGATGACGTTGCGGCGGCGCTGGAGTTCGACGACCAGACCGTCAAGCAGGTGGTCAGCAACATCCAGGAGTTGAAGGACAAGCTGCCTGAGGCGATGCAGAAATGCCTGGCCTTCTTCCAGGGCTGCGACCGCACGCTGCAAGGCTACGAAGGCCTGATCGCGGCGCAGCAGTGCCTGCCCAACAACGAGGTGCGAGACAACTTTGCTGCCGAGTACAGCGTGCTCAGCAAGATTTGGGAGGCGCTGTCACCGGACACCGTACTGGGCCCCTTCGAGAAGGACTACAAGTGGCTGTCTCAGGTGTACCAGTCGGTGCAGCCGTCCAGTGGCCACGGCAAGCTGATCTGGCATTCGCTGGGCGCAAAGACCATCGAGCTGATCCACCAGAACGTGCATGTCGACGCGGTGCGGGATGACCTCGACACCCTGGTGCTGGACGCCGATCTACTGGAGGCAGTGCTCTCGAACCCCGATCCCAAGAAGGCCAAGGAGATCGAGATCAAGCTCAAGCGCCGGCTGCGCGGGCATGGCGGCAACCCCAAGTTCAAGAAACTGTCGGAACGACTCGATGCGCTGAAGGACCGTTTCGAATCCGGACAGATCAACAGCGTCGAGTTTCTGAAGCAGTTGCTCGAGATCGCCAAGGAAACGCTGCAAGCCGAGAAGGAGGTCCCGCCCGAAGAGGACGAGGATCGCGGAAAGGCGGCGCTGACCGAGCTGTTCAACGAGGTGAAGACCGCCGAGACGCCCATCATGGTCGAACGCGTTGTGGCGGACATCGACGAGATCGTGCGCCTCGTCCGCTTCCCGGGCTGGCAAGGCACGCAGGCCGGCGAGCGTGAAGTCAAGAAGGCACTGCGCAAGGCCCTCTTCAAATACAAGCTGCATGCGGATGAGGAGCTGTTCGAGAAGGCCTACAGCTACATCCGGCAGTATTACTAAAGGGGGCGGGGGATGACCACTCAGACGATAGATAGTGCACCGCATGCAACCTGGTTTGTCGGCGCCAGCTACGGCGGTACCGATGATCAGATGCCGCGATTTCTTGCGGAAGGAATTTGGGAGAACGGCTACGACGACAAGCTCCTCGAAGTGGTGCGTTCCATGCGCCCGGGAGAGCGGATCGCCATCAAGTCGTCTTACACGCGAAAGCACGGTCTGCCTTTCGATAGCCGAGGCCGAGCGGTTTCGGTTATGGGCATCAAGGCGGTCGGCACGATCACTGAAAACCTGAACGACGGGAAGCGGGTGAAGGTGGACTGGGCCAAGGTCGAGCCAGTACGGGAGTGGTACTTCTACACTCACCGAGCAACGATCTGGCGTGTGCTGCCCGGCGAATGGATGAACGATGCGCTGATTGCATTTGCGTTTGACGGCAAGCCGCAGGATGTAGATCGCTTTCGCAACGAGCCCTTTTGGCGGGAGCGTTACGGCACGACTTCGCCAGAAAAGCAGCGCTTCGAGTGGACGGACTTCTACGAGGCAGTGGCCGAAAAGCTGCTGGCCCACGCAGACGATCGAACGCCGCTCATCGAGGGCATCCACGAGATCGCGTCCCGGGTGCCGGGGCTGACCTATCTCCAGGATAAGTTTCCTGATGGAACCAGTGGTCCGCTGCGGGACATTTGCCCATTCACCACGATGGGCACCTTTAACCGATCCATGACCGATGCTAACCGCAAGACCATCGCGGGCGAACTTGCCAAGTTGCTGGGTGTGACGGTGCCGGTCCCGCCTTCATTCGAAGGCATCCCCGTTCTCAACAACCAACGTTCCTGGTTTTTCGCCTATGCCGACAAGCGTGGTGCGGGCGACATCGACGCGCTATGGAAGGTATTCGTTGCCGCGAGCAAGATGGTCGATGGCGATCAGTTGGACACCCGAGATGCCTTCATCCGGGCTTATGACGAGGCAACCCAAGTGTGGGGTGTCGCATGGAACCTTTCGACAGGTCTCTACTGGGCGCATCCGTGGGAATTCCTGACGCTTGATAGCCAGTCGCGCCACTACATCAACAAGCGGCTCGGCCTGAATGTTCCCATCAGTGGTCAGCAAGGTCCCTGTGATGGACGCGAGTATTTGAAGCTGCTAGACGATTTGCGGTCGCGCTTCGGCGAAGACGGCTATCCGGTCCACAGTTTCCCAGACCTGTCGCTTGCGTCCTGGATGTACAAAGACCCGGTTGACGAGCCTGTGCCGGCTGGCGATATCGGTACCAATGCCGGAGCCGAACAGGAAACTGAAGGTGAAGTTCGCGAAGCCTTTCAGGTGGCAGCGCCAATCGTTCCCTACTCGGTGGAGGACATCCTCAAGGACGGCTGTTTCCTGGAGCGGGCCGAGATTGACCGCTTGCTCGATCGTCTGCGCACAAAAAAGAACTTCATCCTTCAGGGGCCTCCGGGCACGGGCAAGACCTGGCTAGCCAAACGGCTCGCGTTCGCGCTCATGGGGCAGAAAGACGACAGTAAGGTCCGCGCCGTGCAGTTCCACCCCAACCTGTCCTACGAGGACTTTGTTCGAGGGTGGCGCCCCACTGGCGAAGGTAAGTTGTCGCTGGCGGACGGTGTCTTCATGGAAGCTATCAAGGCCGCATCGAAGGACCCTTCGTCGAAGTTTGTCGTGGTGATCGAGGAGATCAACCGTGGAAACCCGGCGCAGATCTTCGGCGAGTTGCTGACGCTGCTTGAGGCCGGCAAGCGGACACCCAACGAAGCGCTGGAACTCTGCTATCCGGATGCGGACGGCAAACGACGTCCCGTCCATATTCCCGAGAATCTCTATGTGGTCGGCACCATGAATATCGCTGACCGATCACTTGCACTGGTCGATCTGGCATTGCGTCGCCGCTTTGCTTTCGTTGGGCTGGAGCCAAGACTGGGCCAGGTTTGGCGGGATTGGGTGGTCAAGGAGTGTGCTGTCGATCCGGGCTTGGTCGCGGATATCGAGCGCCGTATCGCCGAGCTGAACGACCAGATCGCGGCGGACGCGCGCCTTGGCAAGCAGTTCCGGATTGGTCACAGCTATGTGACGCCCGCACACCGACTGGAGGCGGGAGACACGAAGAAGTGGTTCCAGCAGATCGTGGAGACGGAGATCGGCCCGTTGCTGGATGAATACTGGTTCGACGCGCCCGACGAAGCACAAAAGGCGATTGCACGGCTGACGCAGGGCTGGTGATGACCGCCGTCGCAGAACAGGTGGAAAGTGCATCCATGAGAGCTGAGGGTTTCATTGGACGCATTCCGGTGCGCAACCTCTGGCTGCTGATGCTCTACGCCTCTGACCTGTTCCGCACTCGCGGCATCGGCAAGATCGGCTTGGAAGACAGCCCGGACGATCTACCGGATCTAGTCGCGGAGATCCTTGCCCACGCGGTTGAGGTGCGACAGCGTCGCCGCTTGAGTCTTGGCTATCGATCTCGTAACGCAGTCATCAATCGCGTGCGCGGTCGGATCGACGTCTTGACCACCGAACGCCATCAGTTGATGGATAGAGGCCTGGTGGCTTGCCGGTTCGACGAACTCACCATCGACACCCCACGCAATCGTTTCGTCCGAGCAGCCTTGGAGTCCATCTCCAGGATCGTTCAGAGGAAGGACGTTGCCCATCGGTGCCGCGCACTTGCGGGTGACATGAAGGCAATGGGTGTATCAGGGGACGCACCGACCCGCGCCCAAATGAGCACTGATCGTTTCGGCCGTAACGATGCGGACGACCGGTTCATGGTGGCAGCCGCAAAGCTGGCGTTCGACCTAGTGCTACCTACGGAGGCGTCGGGTGCGAATGTGCTCTCTCTGCCGGACCGAGAAGCACCGTGGGTACGCCGTTTGTTCGAGCGGGCGGTGGGCGGCTTCTACGAAGTCGTAGTGAGTCCGCAGGGCTGGCGGGTGCTATGCGGCGGGACGTTGGGCTGGCAGATCGAGCAGAAGACGGCGGGGATCGACAAGATCCTGCCGACGATGCGAACTGATGTCGTGCTCGACCACCCGTCAACCGGGCAGAGGATCGTCATCGATACCAAGTTCACCTCGATTGTGACGAGCGGTTGGTACCGTGAGGAAACCCTGCGCAGCGGATACGTGTACCAGATCTACGCCTATCTGCGCTCCCAGGCTGGGTGCGGCGATGCGCTTGCAGATCGCGCGAGTGGATTGTTGTTGCATCCCGCGATCGGCCAGATGGTCGACGAGACAGTGCTGATCCAGGGGCACGCCATTCGATTTGCCACTGTGGATTTGACGGCAACTCCTGCGGACATCAGGGCGCAGCTGCTGCGACTTTGCGTACCTGACCACACGATGAAGGCAGGCGCGTGAAAGGACATGGACAGAATCGAAATCGACACTTGGGCAAACATCAGCGCGGAAGGTTGGAGTTCCCTCCTTCTGGGTAACGGCGCCAGCATCGCCATCCACAAGGAGTTTGCATACCCAACGCTCCACAGCGTCGCTGATGCAGAAGGGTTGCTCGCAACCACCGCGCCAATATTCACCAAGCTCGGGACGACCGACTTCGAGCATGTTCTGCTTGCGTGCTGGTATGCCGAGCACGTCAACGTGGCACTGGGAACTCCGTCTGCCGACATCTCTGCGGCTTATGCGGAAGTGCGCACCGCACTGATCGAGGCGGTGCACAGCGTGCATCCTGTACATGCGGATATCGCCACCGACTTACAAAAGGTTGGTGCATTCGCGAGCGCGTTTCCGACTGTCGTCAGCCTGAACTACGACCTCACATTGTACTGGGCCATGCTGCTGTTCAATGCGGCAAGCGGCAGCTGGTTCAAAGACGCGTTCCATCATGGGGAATTCCAGACGGACTGGGGGTATCTGCGCAGGCCGCTTCCCCCGGCCGGTGGGGCCACGCTAGTGTTTTATCCTCACGGCAGTCTCGCCGTGGCGCGTGACTACATTGGTGATGAGACAAAGATTTCTGTTGGTGCAGGGGCCGCAGGTGACATGCTCGACACGATAACTCTCTGGTGGTCGTCCGGAAACTACGTGCCCGTGTTTGTTAGCGAGGGAACCAGCAAGCAGAAGGTCGCAGCGATTCGTCGGAGCCACTACCTGACGAACGTGTATGAAGAGGTTCTACCCAGCCTCGGAGAGAATCTGGTCGTGTATGGCTGGAGCTTTGACGAAAGGGATCAGCACGTGCTTGAGGCAATCGCGACAAGTCCACCCAAGCGAATGGCGGTCTCCGTGTTCACTGGTCAACCAGAACCGGATCAGCAGGCGTTCTGCCACCAGGTGCTCAAGGCCGCTGGCCGGTCCTTGCCAGAAACGGTTGTGACGTTTTTTGATTCGAAGAGCCCAGGTTGTTGGAACAATCCATGACGGTGCATGCCCTCCGAGATTGCGTTTGAACGGCGTCGCATCAGGGTCGATGTCTGAGGTCGCCTCGCACCGAGATGAAGTGTGAACTCGCGGATTTCCACGGGTCGCGCTAAGGGCCTGCTGTCGGCGAGCATTCGAGGACGAAGCCTCTTGAATAGAAAGATGCCCGGCGTTTGCCGGGCATTTTGTTCGCTCTGTCACGCTCACCGCCACGTAATGTTGCGCGATCGCGAGAACATCTTCATGCAGTTGATAAACGTTGTCTTGCCGCCGCACAACTCGATCAGGTCTCGCTGCTCCATGCGTAGAAGGGCGGCGCGCAGACGATTGCTGGGAATGCCAAGCAACAGGCCAATAGGCTCCGTGGGAACTTCCTTGTAGTCGGTTTCAAGGCGAAAGATCTTCAAGTGCTCGATTACGGCTGCCACGTCGGCCTCCTGTTGGGGCAGGGGAGGTGGCGGCACGAACACGAGTTCGTACTGGGTGGCATGCCAGGAGACAAGCGCCCAGGCACGTTGGAGGCAGGAGATCGAGACGTAGTGGGTCTGGCTTTCCCATACATGCAGCACCGCAGCCAGCCGGGCGGTCAGGTTGAGCATCTTCGAGACGAAGTCGGCGATATGCGCGAGCTGTCCGAACTTGAGATTGTGAGTGATGCGGCACAGCTCGTCCCAGTAGCCCAGCGCGTCAGGTGCGAAGGCCAGTTCGATGGGTGCAATGCCACCGGCCTCCTGGTTGTCCTGGTGCAGGTCGTAAAGCTCCTTGAGCGCCTCGTGGAGATTCGAAAGAGCCTCGTCATCGTCGCCCTCGGGTGCGTATCGATTGCCCATGGGCGACGGCTGGGCGACGCAGACGAGGAAACGCGCGAAGAAGCCGAGCCTGACGGCCTTGTGCTCGGTGTACTCATTGCGCTTGCACCGGGGGCGGAACGGCTCGATCGCGGCGGACTGCGCCAGCAAGCCGAACGTGCCACGTGGTTGGCTGGCATAGAGATGCCTCTTCTTCTCTCGACGAAACTCCAGCGGCTTGCCGTCGATCAGATCAACCAGATCCGACACGTGGCGCATCAAGCTGGAGCTCAGCAGCTTGTCACCTTCGTCGGTAAGGAAATCGACGGCTTCGTGCTCGCCATCCAGCTGGTGAAGCAGGCTTTCCAGGTCGAGGTTGCTCGCGAGGCGCGGACGGTGTTTGGGGGCCGCTGCGGCCGTACGGTGCAGCTCGGCCAGCGTCGCAAGAAGTTCCTGCGCGGGCTCCTGCTTGCGCAGGCAGCGCGCGATCTCGGCCTTCAGGAGCTTGATATGGAACTGTTGCTCGGCCGACGCGGCGCTCGCTTCGGTCCGCGCGACCTCATACCGAGCGAAGCTGTCTCGAGCGTGGTCCTTGAGCGGCTGGATCATGCACTCGTGTACCGGGCTCTTACTTCCACCAACATCGGCGATGCACAGCGTGTTGACGCTGATGGGAATGGGCGTCCAGTTTGGGGGCGACATTACGTAGAGAGGCGCAACCGCGGAGGACAGGACCGAAAGCAGGTGCGTCCGGACCAAGGCGGGGCAGGCTTCCGTGGCCCTGGCGCAAACTGCCCTCGCGGCAGCTGCGGCCAGCGGCGGGAGCATGCCGAAGTTGTGGTCGGATGCCTGGAAGGTCGTGAGCGGCGTAAGCATGTTCACACTGCGGCCCTCTCAAGACGGCCGTTGAGCGCGGCTGCGAGCGCATGGAGGGAAACCTCGCTCGCCGACGGGTCCTCTTCGCCACTGGCGGGCGCGTCCGATTCAGACTTGCCCAGTCGGCCGCGCAGCTCCTTGAGCTTTGCGGGGTAGAACTTCTCTCGCAGACCCAAGGCATTGATCAGGTCAATCAACTCCTTGTCGCTGATGCCGTCCGCCTTGGCGGTCAGGATCATCGGCTTGATAAGCGTAAGGAGCCGTTCGGCATCTTTCTTGTCTTTGAGTGCCTGGTACGCTGCGGTGAACTGCGCGGCCATTTCGTTAACGGTGCCGGGTGGCATGTGCTTGTCCTCGATCGGGAGAGCCGGGATGGCTGTCCTCAGCGGACATGCTGGGCAGGTACGAGGAAATTGAATAAGGAGCGGATTTCGGCAAGTGATCCAGAAACCTCTCCGGAAATTCCTGTCGAGCGGGGGGGGCTGGCCCTTGTCAGCAAGAGGTCAGTAAGGCGGCCGCGGCAAAGTCCGGTAGGCCAATTGCATCAAGCTGGAGTCAGGCACGTTTCGCATGAGAGCAATGGGTAGTGCAGCCCTCACGGGTTTCCGCTGCTTCGCGATGCGCAGCGCGGCGCAAAGGGGCCCAACCACAGCCAACTTGCTGTGGCATACTGGACGGCATACTGGAGTGATCGGAAAAGAAAAAAGCCCCTAAAAATCAGGGGCTTAGTTCGAATATCTGGCGGAGAGAGGGGGATTCGAACCCCCGAAGCGCGGTTTAGACGCTTACACACTTTCCAGGCGTGCTCCTTCAACCACTCGGACACCTCTCCGGGACCTGCCGCCACCCGAAGGCGCTGCAGGGGCGCAGATTCTATAGGGCGGAAGCGCAGGCCACAAGCGGTAACCGCAACGATGCGGTCGATGGGGCGGGGCGTGGCACAATGGCGGCTCAGATGAAGACGGTTACCTGATGTCCTATCTCGTCCTTGCCCGCAAGTGGCGCCCGAAGCGTTTTGCCGAGCTGGTGGGCCAGGAACACGTGGTCCGCGCGCTGAGCAACGCTCTGGACAGCGGCCGCGTCCACCATGCCTTCCTGTTCACCGGCACCCGCGGCGTGGGCAAGACCACCATCGCCCGCATCTTCGCCAAGTCGCTGAACTGCGAGCACGGCACCAGCGCCGACCCGTGCGGCCAGTGCGCGGCCTGCCTGGATATCGACAGCGGCCGCTACATCGACCTGCTGGAGATCGACGCGGCGTCCAACACCGGCGTGGACGACGTGCGCGAGGTGATCGAGAACGCGCAGTACATGCCTTCGCGCGGCAAGTACAAGGTCTACCTGATCGACGAAGTGCACATGCTGTCCAAGGCGGCGTTCAACGCGCTGCTGAAGACGCTGGAGGAGCCGCCGGAACACGTGAAGTTCCTGCTGGCCACCACCGACCCGCAGAAGCTGCCGGTCACCGTGCTGTCGCGCTGCCTGCAGTTCAACCTCAAGCGGCTGGACGAGGAGCAGATCCGCGGGCAGATGACGCGCATCCTCGGCGCCGAGCAGATCGAGTTCGAGGACGGTGCGATCACGCAGCTGGCGCGCGGCGCCGACGGTTCGCTGCGCGACGGCCTGTCGCTGCTGGACCAGGCCATCGCCTATGCCGGCGGCGCGCTGAGCGACGACGTGGTGCGGGCGATGCTCGGCACCGTCGACCGTACCCAGGTGGCGGCGATGCTCGATGCGCTGGCGGCCGGCGACGGCGCGCGCCTGTTGCAGGTCGTCGCCACCCTGGCCGATTTCTCGCCGGACTGGAGCGGCGTGCTCGACGCGCTGGCCGAAGCCCTGCACCGCATCCAGGTGCAGCAGCTGGTGCCGGGCGCCACGACGCCAGGCGATGGCATCGATGCGGCGGCGTTCGCCTCGCGGCTGCGCCCGGAAGTGGTGCAGCTCTGGTACCAGATGGCGCTCGGCGGCCGTCGCGACCTGCACCTGGCGCCAAGCCCGCGCGCCGGGTTCGAGATGACCGTGCTGCGCATGCTGGCGTTCCGCCCGGCTGGTGCAGTGCCGGCGGTGCCGGAGGGCGACGGGCCGAATGCAGGGGCGTCGTCGTCGGTGGGCGGTTCCATGCCTGCAGCGTCGGCTGCCGCCGCTACGCCGGCAACGCCGGCGCAGGCCGCGCCCACGCTCGAATCCGCTCATGGTGACGTGGCTCCAGAGCGGAAGGAAACTGCCCCCTTGGCGGTGCGCGAACCGCACGTCGAGCCCGCGCCAGTGGTTGCCCCGGCTCCGCCAGCGAAACCCGTCCAGACGCGCAGCGACGACGACCTGCCGCCGTGGATGGTGGAGGACGCCGAGGCCGCACGCGATCCATCGCCTGTGGCAAGCCATGCGATGCCTGAACCAATGCCCGAACCGGTACGGCAGGCGCCACCGCCGCGCCCGGCCGGTATCGCCATCGAGCCGGCGAAGCCGGTTGCGCCTTCGCCCGAAGGTGGCGCGGTGCGCGCGCTGGAAAGCGCCGAGCAGTGGCTGGACCTGGTCGCCGCCAGCGGCCTGTCCGGGCCGTCGCGCGAACTGGCCGCCAATGCCGCCTTCGTCGGCTACCGCAACGGCGTGCTGCGGCTGGCGCTGCTGCCGGGTTTCGAATACCTGCAGTCCGAGCGTTCGCTGGGCGCGCTGGCGCAGACCCTGGCGCAGACCCTGGGCAGCGCGCCGAAGATCGTGATCGAGACCGGCAACGCCGAGGCCGAAACGCTGCACGAGCGCGCCGACCGCCGGCGCGGCGAACGACAGAACGCGGCCGAGGCCGTTTTCATGGCCGACCCCCAGGTGCAGCACCTGCTCGCGCAGGGCGCCCGGGTCGTGCCCGATTCCATCCGTCCCTTTGAAGAGTAGGAAGCCATGCGCGGCAACATCGCCCAACTGATGCAACAGGCTCAGAAGATGCAGGAAAACCTGCAGAAGGCCCAGGAAGAACTGGCCAAGCTGGAAGTCACCGGCAGCGCTGGCGGCGGCATGGTCAGCGTGACCCTCACCGGTACCAAGGAGTGCCGCAAGGTGCGCATCGACCCGTCGGTGCTGTCCGACCAGGAAATGGTCGAGGATCTGATCGCCGCGGCGTTCAACGATGCCTCCAACAAGATCGACAGCGAATCGCAGAGCCGCATGGGTTCGGCCACGGCCGGCATGAAGCTGCCGCCGGGCATGAAGCTGCCGTTCTGATGACGGCGGGCCGGCCTTGCCCGGCCGCCTGTTCCATCCACGCCGCGAAGCCCATGGGCTTCGCGCGTTGGTTTCGACGATGAGCACGACGCGATGAGCCTGCCGCTGCTGGAACAACTGATCGAAGCCTTCCGGGTGTTGCCCGGCGTCGGCCAGAAGACCGCCCAGCGCATGGCTTACCACGTGCTCGAACGCGCGCGCGATGGCGGCCTGCGCCTGTCCGCCGTGCTGGCCGAGGCGATCGAACGGATTGGCCACTGTGCGCAGTGCCGCGATTTCAGCGAGACAGCGGTCTGCCCGCTGTGCGCCAGCGCCAGCCGCGAACGGCAGACGCTGTGCGTGGTGGAATCGCCGGCCGACCGCCTGGCCATCGAGCACGCCACCAGTTATCGCGGCCTGTATTACGTGCTGCAGGGGCGGTTGTCGCCGCTGGACGGCATCGGTCCGCGCGAACTGGGCCTCGACCAACTGGAAGCGCGGCTGGCGCAGGGCGAGGTCACCGAGCTGATCATCGCCACCAACTCCACCGTCGAAGGCGAGGCCACCGCGCATTATCTGGCGCAGCTGGCGCGCCGCCACAAGGTGCGTCCGAGCCGGCTGGCGCAGGGACTGCCGCTGGGCGGCGAGCTGGAGTACGTGGATCGCGGCACGCTCTCGCACGCCTTCGGCAGCCGCAGCGAAATCCACGATTGAGGCAGTGCCGGTCGTTGGCCGGCAGCTGCATGGATGGCCGCGGATGCGGGGTTGCCCGTCAGCAGCTGCTACTGCCCGGCAGGAGCGCACTCCAGTGCGCGATCAAGCTCTGACGACAAGGCTTCATCGCGGGGGGCATGCGTTGGCCGGTACCGATGGCCACTGCGTTAAGCTCCCGCCAGTCCCGATTTCCAAGGCAGGCCATGAGCAACGACACGATATTCGGCAAGATCATCCGCCGCGAGATTCCAGCCACCATCGTCTATGAAGACGAGGACGTGCTGGGCTTCAGGGACATCGCGCCGCAGGCGCCGGTGCATGTGCTCTTCATCCCGAAGAACGAGGTCATCCCGACCCTGGACGACCTGCAGCCGGCGCAGGCGCACCTGATCGGCAAACTGGCGCTGGCCGCGGCCGGATACGCGCGCCGCGAAGGTTTCGCGCAGGACGGCTACCGCATCGTGATGAACTGCCGCGAGGACGCCGGGCAGACGGTATTCCACATCCACATGCACCTGCTGGCCGGCGCGCCGCTGGGGCATTTCGGCGCGGCTTGAGCGGCCATTGCTGCCGGTGCGCGGGCTCTGTTTCCGCCTGGCGGGAGGACTGACGATGCGGCGAACTGTCCGCCGATATCTCTGCCTGGCGCTGCCGATGGCCGTATCGGCCGCCGCGATGGCACAGGCGCCACTGCAGCCGGCCGTGGCGACGGCGGCCTTCCAGCGCATGCAGGCGCTGTGCACGGCCGATGCGGGAAAGGCCTGGGGTGCGGAGCTGTGCGGCCCCACCCTGCTGGCGGATCCGGCGACGCGGCGGTTCATGGCGAACATGGACGGGCTCGAGACTTCCCTCGAGCGGGACGGGGCGATCTTCCGTGGACGCCTGCCCGATACGGTTCCGGTCGCCAACACCGCGGTGAAATGGAACGGGCGCACCTGGACCATGCTGATGCTGCCCCTGCCGCAAGGGGAGCCGGCGCTTTCGATCCTGCTCATGCATGAAGCCTGGCACCGCATCCAAGGGCAGATCGGCCTGGCGGCGGTCCATGCCGACCAGGAGCAACTGGAGACGGAACAGGGACGGTTGTCGCTGCGCCTTGAGCTGCGCGCGCTGGCGGCCGCCGTCGCCGCCACGGATCCGCAAGACCGGCTGCGCGCGACACGGGATGCACTGACCTTCCGCGCCTGGCGGCAGGCACGGTTCCCGGAGGCGCGGCAGGCCGAGGACGCGATGGAGCGGCACGAGGGCATCGCCGAGTACACCGGCCGGCTCCTGTCGCAGGACACCGCGATGGCCGCGCAGCTGGCCGATCACCTGCGCAAAGGCGACGGCGTCGCCGCCTATGCCCGTTCCTTCGCCTATTACACAGGCCCCGCCTATGGGGTACTGCTGGACAGCGCGTCGCCGGGCTGGCGGACAGCTTGGAACCGGCGCGATGGTTTGCCGGCGATGCTCGCATCGGCCCTTGGCCTGATGGTCTCTCCCGACGATGCGGCCTTCGCGCAGAGCGGGGCGCGTTACGGCATGGACGGGATACGGGCCGAAGAAACCGCCCGGGCCGTCAGGCAGGCCACGGTCGTGGCGGCATTGCGCGCCCGCCTGGTCGATGGACCGGTGCTCGTGGCGCCGGTGAAGGGCGCCAGTTTCAGCTTCGACCCCAACAGGGTGACGCCGCTGCCGCCGGAGGGCGCGGCCTATGCAACCATCCGCGCGGCAACGGCCTGGGGAGTGCTGGAGGTCGAGAAGGATGGCCTGCTTTCGACGGACTGGTCGCGCCTGTCCGTGCAGTACGCGGGCGCGCAGGCGGCTGCCGGTGGCCTGAAGGGGGATGGCTGGTCGTTGGCCTTGAAGCCGGGCTGGGTGCTGGTGCCAGGCGCGCGGGCTGGCGACTGGACGATCCGCGCGCAGGACTGATCCCCGCTTGGAGCTGCCGGCGGGTCCGTCTTTCCCCGGACGGCCATCGCCGATCGAAAAAAGACGCCGCCCGAAGGCGGCGTCTGTCTGTTCGTCACACGTGCGGGATCACGCCCGGCCGGTCACCACCAGCCGCCGCGCCAACCCCAGCCCCAGCCGGGACCCCAGCCCGGGCCCCACGGGCCATACGGGTAGGCCGGCACCACTTCGACCTCGCGCTGCACCGGCCACAGGTACACCACGTCGGCGGCGATCTTAGGCAGCGGGTAGTCGTAGTCGCCGATCTTGGTGGTCTGGTAGCCATCGATGCGGCCGATGAAGGTCACGTCGCGGCCCGGCTCGAATACCGCCGGATCGTAGAAGCCGGCGCGGCAGGCGAGGAAGCGGCCATCGCTGGCGTCGGCGGACGTGGCGCTCGGGCGGCCGTTGCCGTTGAGCGGGCGGGCGATCATCTGGAAGCAGGTTTCGCCCTGGCCGGGAAGCGTCTCGATGATGCGGCCGCCCCAGCGTACCGGCGTGCCGGTCTGCTTCTGCGCGACGGTATCGCGCGGGGACACCGTACTGAACTGTCCCTGCAGCGGCTTGGGAGCGGTGGCACAGGCGGCCAGGGCCAGGCTGGCGGCGAGAGTGAGGAGGATGCGGGTCTTCATGTTCGTGCTCCGGTTGGTACTCCGGGTTGAGGGCGGTGCCTGTGCAGGTCACGCAATAATGAAGCGAGGTCCGACGAGGCGCCAGCGTAACGCGTCTCGCTGAAACGCTGGCTGAGCAGTACCAGTCCGCTGCCGGGACGCGCCGCTTCCACGCGCGCGGCCCAGCTGCCCGCCGGTTCGTGCGGATGGCGGCCCAGGCCGAGACGGGCATAGCGGCGATCGAGCCGGTGCCAGGCGCGCAGGAGCGGATCGCGTTCGCGCTCGCCGCGTGCCAGCAGCCAGGCCATGGCGGCGACGGCGATGAGCGCGAACGTGGCGAGCAGCCCGATCAGTTGCGCCGGCTCCAGGCGCTCGATGCCGAAGGGGCGCAGCAACTGCTGCTGACGCCGCGCATCGAAGGACAGGACCATGCCGTTCCAGTTGCGGCGCAGCCAGTCGCCGGCCTGTGCGAGCTGCAGCCAGCGCGCCCCGATGTCCAGCCCGGCGCCGCCGGCACCGCTCCGCGCCAGGCGGTCTTCGAGTGTGTCGCGGATGCGTTCGGGTGCTACCGCCGCGGTCGGGTCGACGCGGGTCCAGCCGCGCTGCGGCAACCAGACCTCGGCCCAGGCGTGTGCGTCCATCCTGCGCACCAGCCAGTAGCCGCCGTAGCGGTTGCGGGTGCCGCCGGCATAGCCGGTGACTACGCGGGCGGGGATGCCGGCGCCGCGCATCAGCACCACGAAGGCCGAGCTGAAGTGTTCGCAGAAGCCGGCCTTCCAGTCGAACAGGAACTCGTCGGCGCCGTGCCGGCCGGGCAGCGGTGTGCTCAGGGTGTAGCTGAAGTCGCGGCCGATCCATTGCAGCGCGCGGCGGACGATGGCCGCGTCGTCGGTGCCGGCATCCCGGCGCCATTGCCGTGCCAGCGCCAGCGTGCGTGGATTGAACCCGGCGGGCAGCTGCAGGGCCTGTTCGCGCAGGGCGGGCGGCAGGTCAGGCTGGAAGCGCGCCGGCGGCGCGGAGCGCAGGTGCCAGCGGGTCAGTGCGGTCAACGGGCGGGCGCTCACCAGGGTGTAGTCGGCGTCCAGGCCGGTTTCGTCCGGTGCAGCCAGCGGCAGGTCCAGCGCCACCAGTTCGCGCCGTTCGGTGGGTTCGTACTCGATCTGGTAGTCCCACTGCGGGGGCGCCGTGGCGACAGGCGGCGGCGCCGCGCGGCGCTGGCTTTCCAGTCGTGTCCAGGTGCGTCCGTCGAAGCGGGTCAGTACCGGTCCGCGCCAGTAACGCTGCTCGGGCGCGGGGGCCGCGCCGGCGAACTGCACGCGCAGCGCGGGACTGTCGTCGGCCATCAGGTCCAGCCACTGCCCCGGCGCCATCGTGTCCGACAGGCCGGGTTGTCCTGCCGCCCGTTGCGGGATGCCCCACAACGGTGTCGGCAGCCGCGGCAGCAGCCAGAAGGCGGACAGCGCCAGCGGCAATGCGACCGCCAGCAGCCGGCCGACCATCCGCAACTGGAAGGCGGCCGGCTGTGGCGCCGTACCGGTCTCGGCATCGGCCAGGCGCTGCAGGCCGAGCAGGGCGCAGACCACCGCCGCCAGCGCCAGCAGCAGGGTGCCGGGCCCCTGGTCGAGCAGGAAGGCGGCGAACGGGGCGAACAGGGCGAAGCCGAGCAGGCTGCGCGCGTCGCGCAGGGTGCGCAGTTCGCTGGATTTGATCGCCAGCATCGCCGCCAGCAGCGCGCAGCCGGTGTCGCGGCCCGGCGAAGCGCCCATCTGCCAGTAGATCGCCACCAGCATGGTGGCCACCAGCAACAGGCGCAGCGGCAGGGGAACCCGGCGTCGCCAGGACAGCGCAGCCACCAACAGCGCCATCGCGGCGAACACGCCGGCCAGCGTGGCGGGCAACTGCAGCAGCAGTGGCAGCAGGGCCAGCGCGGTGGTCAGCAGCGCCCAGCCGCGTGCGGCCGGATTCAGCGGCGGAAGATCGGTCGCGCCGTTCATGGCGCGCCTCCCCGTGCGCCGCTTTTCCGGCGGTGTTGCCGTGAAAAACGGCTGTCCTGTCGTTTCTTCATGCGTCGGGCATCAACGCCAGCGCACGCAGGCACTGGTGGCGGTGGGCATCGCCGGTGGCCGGTCCCAGGGGCGGTTGGCCCGGCAGCAGCAGGCGATAGCGGCGGCCCTCGCGTTCGGCATCGTCCACCCAGCGCGCCAACCGTGCGATGCGGCGCTCATGCGGCAGCGGGCCGAGGGCATGCCAGTCCAGCAGCAGCTCGGAGCCGATGGGACGTTCGTATTCGCGCACCAGCAGGGTGTCGCGGCGGGCCGAGTGCTTCCAGGCGATGGTGCGTCGGGCGTCGCCCTGCCGGTAGGGGCGCAGCTGCTGCAGTTCGTCGCCGAGCCGGTGCTGGCGGGTACGGGGCGAGGCGCTGCCGGTGTCGGGCAGCGGTGGAGCGGGATGTTCCGGAGCGGGATAGACCAGCACCGGCGCCGCCGGCCAGACCCAGCTCCAGGCGCGCACCAGCCCCAGCGGCTGGGTGGTGGACAGGCGGATCCGCTGCAGGTCGAGCCAGCCGCGGTGGACGGTGGGCAGCCACAGGTCGATTTCCGTGCGCTCGGTCTCGGCGAGGTCGGCGCAGGCCGTGGCCGGACCGCGGGCCACCTGCAGCCCGCGACGCGGTCGGCGGTCATTGCGGGCCAGCGCCAGGCGCAGCCGCAGCGGCATGCCGGCCGCCACCGGCTCGGCCGATGCGGCCTCCACGTGCAGCCCGGCCAACTGCAGATGCGCCTGCAGCGCGCTGGCCAGCGCGGTGGCCGCGAGCAGCAGGGCCAGCAGCAGTGCCGGGTTGTTGTTGTAGTTCAGCGCGCCCAGCAGCATCACCGCCAGCAGCGCGGCGAGGAACAGGCCGAAGCCGGTGGGCAGGACGTAGATGCGATGGCGATCGAGCGTGACCGGCAGTGATTCGGGCCGGCGCGGCCGCGCGAGTCGTTGCAGGGCCTGCAGGCGGGCATGCAGCCAGGCGGGCACGTCAGTCGACCTGGACGCCATGCAGGAGAGTCGCGGCCAGTGCCGCGCCCGAGGACGACTCCGCTTCGGCGACGAGCCGATGCCCGGCCACGGCGATGAACAACGCCTGCACGTCTTCCGGCAGCACGTGTTCCCTGCCGGCCAGCAGCGCATGCGCCCTGGCCGCGCGCAGCAGGGCGATGCCGGCGCGCGGCGACAGGCCGACGCGGATGCCGGGCTGCTGGCGGCTGCGCGCCAGCAGGCGCTGCACGTAGTCGACCAGCGCATCGCTGGCATGGACCTGTTCGACGGCCATGCGCAGGTCGCGGATGTCCTGTTCGGCCAGGCTGGGCAGCGTCTGTGCGATCAGGTCGCGGCGGCTGGCGCCGGCCAGCAGCGCGCGTTCGGCGCCGGCATCGGGATAGCCGAGGGTGAGCCGCAGCAGGAAGCGGTCCAGCTGCGAGTCCGGCAACGGGAAGGTGCCGGACATGTCCACCGGGTTCTGCGTGGCGATCACGAAGAACGGATCGGGCAGCGCATGGGTGGTGCCATCCAGCGTCACCTGCTGTTCTGCCATGGCTTCCAGCAGCGCGCTCTGCGTGCGCGGCGGCGCGCGGTTGATCTCGTCGGCCAGCAGCACGTTGCTGAACACCGGCCCCGGATGGAAACGGAAACCACGGCTTTCCGCCTCGTAGATGGAGATGCCCAGCACGTCGGCGGGCAGCAGGTCGGAGGTGAACTGCACGCGCTGGAACTGCAGCCCCAGCGTGGAGGCCATGGCATGGGCGAGGGTGGTCTTGCCCAGCCCGGGCAGGTCCTCGATCAGCAGGTGGCCGCCGGCCAGCAGCGCGACGAACGCCAGCCTTACCTCCGCGGTCTTGCCCAGCAGCAGGGCGTTGACCTGGTCCTGCGCCTGCTGCAAAGCCTTGAAGGCGACATCGGTTAGCATTCTTCGTGACGGCATCGGAGCCATGGTCGTCTCGGATCAGGGGTCTAAGGGAGTGTAAGCGGCAATGCAGGTGGGTCAGCGTGCGCGCAATGCGTTCGTCGTGCTTTGGGTGGTGATCACGGCGCTGAAGGCGGTCGTGGCCGCGCGCCTGCCGTTGTTCGTCGACGAGGCGTTCTACTGGCAGGAGGGCCGGCATCTGGCAGCCGCCTATTCGGACCTGCCGGCGCTGACCGCGTGGATGACGCGTTTCGGCGAGGAGCTGGCCGGCCATCACGCCTTCGGCGTACGCCTGCCGTTCCTGGTGATGGGAGCGCTCCTGCCGTGGATGGTCGTGCGCATATCCGCGCGCTGGTTCGGAGCGCGGTTCGGCTGGCAGGCCGGCTCGCTCACGCTGTTGATGCCGCTCTCGGCGACGCTGGGGATCCTGGCGGTGCCCGACGTGCCCATGGCGTTCGCCGCCGTGCTCTGCCTCGATGCCGGCGCCCGCCTGCTGCGTAATGTCGATGCGGGCAGCGCGTTGATGCTGGCCTCCGGGCTGGTGCTGGGGGCGCTGAGCCACTACCGCTTCATCGGCGTGATCGGGGTCGGTTTCATCGCGCTGATGCTGTTGCCGGAAGGTCGGCGCACGCTGCGCGATGCACGGATATGGGTGGCGCTGACGGTCGGCATCGTCGCCTGGTTGCCGCTGCTGGCCTGGAACCTGGACAACCAGGACGCGGGCCTGAAGTTCCAGCTGGTCGAGCGCCATCCCTGGGCGTTCCAGAGCAGCGGGCTGTGGTTCCTGGCCATCCAGCCGCTGCTGGTGACGCCGTTGCTGTGCATCGCCATGTGGCAGGCATGTGTGGCCGGCATCCGCCCGGTGCCGGCGGGCCCGCACCCGGTGCAATGGCGCTATTTCGCGCTGGTGGGCGGTGTCTCCACGCTCGCCATCTTCCTGCTCGGGTTCTTCACCGACGTGGAGCGCATCAGTTTCCATTGGCCGCTGCCGGGCTACTTCGCCCTGCTGGTAGCGGTGCCGCTCATCCTTGGCCGCTGGCCACGCCTCTGGCGGCGGCTCGCCTGGGTGCTGGCGCTGGCCGGCGTGGTCTGCGCGTTCGGCTATTACCTGGTCGCCGCTTCGCCGGCGCTGCGCGAGCAGCTGGCCGGCAACAAGTTCTACCCGCGCAATTTCGCCGGCTGGCAGCCCCTGGCCGATGCGGTGCGCGAGGAACTGGCCGGCATGCCGGAAGGCACCCGGGTGGTGGCCGGCAGCTTCAAGGTTGGCGCCGAGCTGGGATTCCTGCGCGACGATGCGTCCATCCATGTACTGCCGCATCCGCTCAACGACAAGCACGGACGTACCGCGCAGCTGGCATTGTGGAAGCTGATCGGAGAAGACCCGCATCCAGGCCAGCGGCTGCTGGTGCTGGCGCCGGGCGACCAGCGCTATCGCGACCTGCTGGCGCGCTACCACCAGGTGTGCGCGCTGGTGGGGCCGCTGCCGCCACCGCGCGTCGTGTCCACCGACCATGGCTACCAGCGTTTCCTGCTGTTCCGGCTGCCGGCCGGAAAGCAGCAGGGAGCCTGCGTCACCCCGGCGATGGCCTGGGTCAATATGCCGGAACCGGACGCTGTGGTGAGGGGTGTTGTCGACGTGCAGGGCTGGGCGTTCAAGGATGGCGTGGGGCTGGCCGGCGTCGATGTGCTGGTGGATGGCAAGGTCGTGGCCGTGGCCGACTACGGAGCGGACTACGATGTCACCGGCTACTGGAAGGTATCCACCGATCCGTATCATCCGAAGGTCGGCTTCAATGCGCATCTCGATGGCGCTGCGCTGGCGCCCGGCAGACACTGGCTTGGGCTGCGGCTGCGTGGGCGCGATGGCAGCGTCGAGGAATGGCAGGAGCAACCGTTCGAGGTTCCGGCGCGCTGACGCATCGGCGGCGTTGCCCGGCTTGGGTTCGAAGGCAGGTGTCGAGACTTGGGGGATGACATGGAGGCATTGAGCGGAACGCAGGTGACGCGCCGGCAGGCGCGCCTCTGGAGCATTGTTGGGGCACTGCTGCTGGTGGCGGCCACGCTGGCGCTGCACATCGGGTTGCCGCTGTGGGACCACATCGATCTGGTGCCGATTTATCGCGCCTGGCTGGAAGGGGACGTGTCTTCATCCGGGTTCTGGCGGGTGCATGACGGCAGCCATCTGCATACGTCGGCCTATGTGGTCTTGCTGCTGACCACCTGGTTGTCGCATGGGCGGCCCTGGCTGGATTGCCTGGTCAGTGCGCTGTTGATGGTGGGTGTGGCAATGCTGCTGTTGCGCTTGGCGAGCCGTGTGCTGCCGCGCGGATTGGCGCGCGGATGGTGGTTCGTGGTGGGACTGCTGGCGTTCTATCCGGGACATCTGATCAACCTGCAATGGGGGTGGCAGGTTGCCGTCTTCATCAGCCTGGCAGGCCTGGTGGTGCCGGTGGTCCTTTTGACGGCGAGCAGCCTGCGCTGGAGCGGATGGGTGGCGAGCCTGGTGGCCGCAGTGCTCGGCGTCATGTCGTTTGGCACGACGTTGGCGGTATTCCCGGTGGCGGTAGCCTTGCTGCTGTCGCGATCGGACTGGAGCTGGTTGCGGCGGGCAATCGGCGTGTCGTTCTGGTTATTGGCGCTGGCCGGGCTGGTGGCGTGGATGCGTTGGGATCATGCTGGCCAGGCCATTGCGCGGCCGCACCTTGGCGATGCCTTGCTGTATGCGGGCAATTACCTGGGCAGCGGCCTGCTGCATTTCGCGCAGCCATTGGCATTGCCGTGGCTGGGAGTGGCGCTGCTAGTGGCGGCAGTCGTGGCGTGGCGTGCGCCACGGCAGCGTTTGCTGCCTTGTCTGGCACTGATGGCCTGCGCCATGGGTGCGGCGCTGTTGACGGCCTGGGGGCGTGCGGCTCCTTTCGGAGTGGAGCATGGCTTCATGACCCGCTACGTGAGTTACTCGATCCTGTTCTGGTTCGGCTGGTTCATGCTGCTGCTGCCGGCGATGGTCGAACGGCCTGCTTGGCGCCGATGGTTGCGGCCATTGCTGTTGTTGGCTGCGGTGATTGCCACGTTCAACGCCATGCACATGACCAAGAAGGCGATTGGCGTGTCACGCAACGCCAATGCCTATGCCCGGCAGATCGTGAGCCAGTATCCGGACTACGATCCGCAGTTGCTGGAACGCGCCTACGGGCCGGGAAGGGACCAGACAGCTCCAGAATTGCTGGGTATCTGGCGGCAATACGGTTTCGCGCCATTCGAGCGGACGCCGGAATGAATGCCCTGCACCCCGGCGTTCATGGCATGCGATATCCCGCCTGGCGCAGTAGGTTCGACAGCGCGATCAGGGGCAGGCCGACCAGTGCGCTGGGATCTTCGCTGTGGATCGCTTCGAACAGCGCGATGCCCAGCCCCTCGCACTTGAAGCTGCCGGCGCAGTCCAGCGGCAGTTCCGCCTCGACGTAGCGCTCGATCTCGTCCGCGTGCAGCGTGCGGAAGTGGACCCGGGTCAGGTCGGCGGCCTGCAGGTGCCGTTCGCCGTTGCTCAGGCAGATGGCGGTATGGAACAGCACCTCGCGGCCCGACATCGCGGCCAGCTGCGCGCAGGCGGCTGCGCGGGTGCCGGGCTTGCCGAGCGGCGCACCCCCCAGCTCGGCGACCTGGTCCGAGCCGATGACCCATGCGCCCGGGTGGCGCGCGGCCACGACCGCGGCTTTCGCCTGCGCCAGCCGCGCGGCCAGCACGGAGGGCGGTTCGCCGGGAAGCCGGGTTTCGTCCGCCTCCGGGGCCGCGCAGCTGAACGGTATCCGCAGGCGGGACAGCAGTTCGGCCCGATAGCGGGAAGTGGAGGCGAGAATCAGGGCTGACATGCGAGAATACCGGCGTGGAAGCCGTATCGAGTCTGCGTTCCCGGCGCCTTCGTGGCAATGGCCGGCGGAGTGGATTTGACAGCGGGTTGGCCTGTCCTTAACATTCTGCAGCTTATGTCCGCGAACGTGCCCGAATTGCTGGATGCTTGGCGGATGGTCGCAGCGCGCAGGCGCTTCGAAGGCCGTGTGCCGTTGTCCGCACTGGCACGCCTGCAGGGGCTGGTCGCCGATGCCGAAGGAGAGTGCAGCTATGCGCTGGAGTTCGGTCGCGACGAGGTTCTGCGGGTCGCCTATGTCGAACTGACCATCGATGCCGCGCTGCCGCTGGTCTGCCAGCGCAGCATGCAGCGTTTCCTGTTGCCGGTGAACATGGTGCAGCGGCTGGGCCTGGTCCGCGACGAAGACGAGGAACAGGCGCTTCCGCCGGATTACGAAGCGCTGCTGGTGCCGGAAGACGGCAGCCTGCGGCCGCTGGATCTGGTGGAGGACGAGCTGGTGATGGCGGTGCCGGTAGTGCCGGTGGCGCCGGGGAGCGAGGCGGTCGAACGCGACTTCTCCGCGACCAGCGAGGAACTGGGCAAGGCCAATCCGTTCGCGGCATTGGCGGCGCTGAAGAAACAATAGCAGCCGGTTGTCGTCGGCGGCTGCGGCGAAAGCAAAACCAGTGCCGGATGTCAGCATCCCGCGCACTGCAACGACGAAACGAACGAACCGAGTTTGGAGCAATCCCATGGCTGTGCAGAAATCCCGTGTTACCCCGTCCCGCCGCGGCCAGCGCCGTTCGCATGACTCGCTGAGCGCCAAGCAGCTGTCCACCGACCCGACCACCGGCGAAGTGCACCTGCGTCACCACATCACCGCCGACGGCTTCTACCGCGGCAAGAAGGTGATCGCGACCAAGACCTCGGTCGTCGAAGAAGATTGATTCGCGGCGACGGCCGCCGCCATGCGGCGGCCGTCGCACCGATTCTTCCGGGTCTGCCGCAGAGCCGGCCCGCGCAACAGGAACCAGCATGAGCAAGCGGATCTACTCGAGGATCGCGGGCACCGGTAGCTATTTGCCCGAGAAGGTGTTGACCAATGAGGATCTGACCAAGATCGTCGACACCAGTGACGAGTGGATCCAGTCGCGTACGGGCATCCGCGAGCGGCACGTCGCCGCCGATGGCGAGACGACCGGCGACCTTGGCTACAACGCCGCGCTGCGCGCGCTGGAAGCGGCCGGCATCGAGCCGTCGCAGCTGGACATGATCGTCGTGGGGACCACCACGCCGGACCTGATCTTCCCGTCCACCGCCTGCCTGATCCAGGCGCGCCTCGGCGCGGCCGGCGCGGCGGCGTTCGACGTCAATGCGGCATGCTCGGGCTTCCTGTTCGCCTTGAGCGTGGCCGACAAATTCATCCGCAGCGGCGACGCCAGGCACGTACTGGTGATCGGTGCGGAAACCCTGACCCGCATCGTCGACTGGAACGACCGCACCACCTGCGTGCTGTTCGGCGATGGCGCCGGCGCCGTCGTGCTCAAGGCCGACGAGGACACCGGCATCCTCAGCACCCATCTGCATGCCGACGGCACCAAGAAGGAACTGCTGTGGCACCCGGTCGGCGTATCCACCGGCCTGGACAAGCCCGGCAAGCTGACCATGAAGGGCAACGACGTGTTCAAGTACGCCGTCAAGGCGCTGGACTCGGTCGTGGACGAAACCCTGCAGGCCAATGGCCTGGACAAGTCCGACCTGGACTGGCTGATCCCGCACCAGGCCAACCTGCGCATCATCGAAGCCACGGCCAAGCGCCTGGATATGTCGATGGAGCAGGTGGTGGTGACCGTGGACAGGCATGGCAATACCTCGGCGGGCTCGGTGCCGCTGGCGCTGGATCACGCGATCCGCTCCGGCAAGGTCGAGCGTGGCCAGCTGCTGCTTCTGGAAGCCTTCGGCGGCGGCTTCACCTGGGGTTCGGCGCTGCTGCGCTATTGATATACCGGATTGGCCGGGGGCATGAGGTTCCCGGCGCGGCCCGATGGCCGCTGTTTCCGGGAGGTATCGTCATGGCTGAACCCATTCTCATCGAAGGGCAGCGCGCATGGCTCAAACATTATGGTGAAAGCAGCCGGGCACTGGCCCTCGGGCTGCTGAATTTCGTCGCGCGCCGTTTCCAGCTCGATGCTTTGCGGCCGCCGCCGCACCGTGGCGGCGCGCATGCGCGCGCGATCGAGGCGCGGCGCTTGGTCGAACTCAAGGCGCAGGGCGTCAATGTTCCCGACGTGATCGGGCAGGGCAGGGCCGCGCTCGTGCTCGAGCATACCGGCGCTTCGTTCAATACCTGCCTGCGCGAGGCCGATGCGGCCGGGCGCGATCGCCTCGTGGCGGCCGCCATCGAGGCCATTGCCGAAGCGCACCGGAGCGGCGCGTATTTCGGCCAGCCGTTGCCGCGCAACATGACCTGGGACGGGCGGCGTGTGGGTTTCATCGACTTCGAGGAAGACCCCCTGGAGGTCATGGACCTGGACCAGGCGCAGGCGCGCGACTGGCTGATGTTCGGCTACGGCGTGGCCCGCTATTACGAGAAGCGCCCGCAGGTGCTCAGGGCGATGCTGGCCGATGCGATGGAAGCGGCGGACCGGCCGGTGGTCGAGCACGCGCATGAGGTTACCGGTCGCCTGCAGCGGCTGGCGGGCCTGCTGCAGCGCGCAGGCAAGTCGGGGCGCGCGCTGGCCCGTGCCATCCTGGTCGTGCACGCGGCCACCGCCTTCGGCTTCCTCGCCCTGGTGGTGTTGTCGCTGGACTGGCTTGCCGACGGCGAACTGGACCTGCTGGCGCTGCTTGCCTGAGCCGGTTGGCAACAGCCTGCATACGCGCCAGTACAGACGGGCGGGGGCATTCACGCTTATGATGCGCCGCTTCGATTCATGCAGCAGATGACCGCGTGACTGACTCCCGACTCGCTTTCGTATTTCCCGGCCAGGGTTCCCAGTCGCTGGGCATGCTGGCCGAACTGGCCGAACTGCACCCGCAGGTCCGCGATACCTTCGCCGAAGCCTCGGAAGGAGCGGGCGTGGACCTGTGGGCGTTGTCGCAGGGCGGCCCGGAAGAGCAGCTCAACCGTACCGAATACACCCAGCCGGCCCTGCTGGCCGCGGGCATCGCGGTGTGGCGGCTGTGGAATGCGCAGGGCGGCGCCAGGCCGGCCCTTGTGGCCGGGCACAGCCTGGGTGAGTACACCGCGCTGGTCGCGGCCGGCGCGCTGTCGCTGCGCGACGGCGCGCACCTGGTGCGCCTGCGCGGCCAGCTGATGCAGGAAGCCGCGCCGACCGGCGTCGGCGCCATGGCCGCGGTGCTCGGCGCCGAGGACGCGCTGGTGCAGGAAGTCTGCGTGCAGGCCAGCGGCAGCCAGGTGGTGGTGCCGGCCAACTTCAATTCCCCGGGCCAGATCGTGATCGGCGGCGACGCCGGGGCGGTGGACCGTGCGCTGGCGCTGCTGGCCGAAAAAGGCGTGCGCAAGGCGGTCAAGCTGGCCGTGAGCGTGCCCTCGCATACCCCGCTGATGCGCGAGGCCGCCAACCGTCTGGCCGAGGCCATGGCCGGGCTGGACTGGCGCATGCCGGCGCTGCCGGTGGTGCAGAACGTCGATGCGCAGGCGCATGCGAGCATCGATGCCATCCGCGATGCGCTGGTGCGGCAGCTGTACCTGCCGGTGCAGTGGACCGGATGCGTGCAGGCCCTGGCCGCGCGCGGCGCGAGCCGCGTGGCCGAATGCGGCCCGGGCAAGGTGCTGACCGGCCTGGTCAAGCGCATCGACAAGAGCATCGATGGCCGCTCGCTCGCCACCCCGGCCGATTTTGCCGGCGCGCTGGAAGAGTGGGCCGCCTGACCCCTACGATACGGCCGCCGGCGTCCGCGCCCGGCCCCGACCTGCAGCCGCAGCCTGCGGCGCATCAAGAGGAAACCGCATGAGCAAGCCATTGCAGGGTGAAATCGCGCTCGTCACCGGCGCCAGCCGTGGCATCGGCGCGGCCATCGCCGACGAACTGGCCGCGCAGGGCGCGACCGTCATCGGCACCGCCACCACCGAGTCCGGCGCGGCCGCCATCGGCACGCGCCTGGCCGCGCAGGGCGGCCACGGCCGTGCGTTGAACGTGACCGAGCCGGGTGCGGTGGACGCGCTGATCGACGCGGTGAGCAAGGAATTCGGCGCCATCAGCATCCTGGTGAACAACGCCGGCATCACCCGCGACAACCTGCTGATGCGCATGAAGGACGAGGACTGGCAGGCCATCCTCGACACCAACCTGACCAGCGTCTACCGCACCTCCAAGGCGGTGATGCGCGGCATGATGAAGGCGCGCAAGGGCCGCATCGTCAACATCGCCTCGGTGATCGGCGTGACCGGCAACGCCGGCCAGGCCAACTACGCCGCCGCCAAGGCCGGCATCATCGCCTTCTCCAAGTCGCTGGCCAAGGAAATCGGCAGCCGCGGGGTGACCGTCAATGTGGTCGCGCCGGGCTTCATCGATACCGACATGACCAAGGACCTGCCCGAGGACGCCAAGACCGCGATGCTCGGCCAGATCGCGCTGGGCCGCCTCGGCGAGCCGGCGGACATCGCCCGCGCGGTGGCGTTCCTGGCCGGCCCGTCGGCCAGCTACATCACCGGCGAAACCCTCCACGTGAACGGCGGCATGTACATGCCGTAAGCGTGCGGCGCAGGGACTGCGCCCAAGTGGTTGATCGCCGTGGCTTTTTGCCAGAATGCAAGGCTCCGGCGCTTTCCACTACACTATCCCACGGCCATCGCTTCCGATGGCGCCTTTTGAACCACTACTCCATCTGGAGCGATATCCAATGAGCACCATCGAAGAACGCGTCAAGAAAATCGTCGTCGAACAGCTTGGCGTCAAGGAAGAAGAAGTCACCAACAGCGCATCGTTCGTCGATGACCTGGGCGCTGACTCGCTGGACACCGTTGAACTGGTGATGGCGCTGGAAGAAGAGTTCGAGTGCGAGATCCCGGACGAAGAAGCCGAGAAGATCAGCACCGTGCAGGCCGCGATCGATTACATCAAGGCCCACGTCAAGGCCTGATGACCGGCGGCTGATGCGTGGCGGCGGCATGGCCGCACGCCGCGCACGGCAAGCCCATGGGGCCGCGACAGCGGCCCCATCCCATTTGGATGCCGGCCGCGACAATGGCCCCATCCCATTCGGGTGTTCCATCCATCAGGGGGCGGCCGCGCAGCGGCCCGGCCCCTGAAATCTGAAATCGGGCCGCAGGCGGCCACGTGCATCCAAGCGTCCCCCGCGCCATACCCGCATCGAGCACCGGGTCAGGAGAAACCGCAATGAAGCGTCGCGTCGTCGTTACCGGCCTGGGCATGGTCTCGCCCCTGGGCAATGATCTGGCCAGTAGCTGGCAGGGCATCACCGAAGGCCGTTCCGGCATCGGTCCGCTGACCCATATCGCCGACGCCTACCTGGAGCGCTTCACCACCAAGATCGCAGGTGAGGTCAGGGAGTTCGACATCACCGCCGACAACGAACAGTTCGGCAAATACCGGGTCAGCGGCAAGGATGCCAAGAAGATGGACCCGTTCATCCATTACGGGTTGGGCGCGGCGTTCATGGCCCTGCACGACTCGGGCCTGGAGATCACCGAGGCCAACGCCGAGCGCGTCGGCGCCATTGTCGGCGCCGGCATCGGCGGCCTGCTGGGCATCGAGGAACAGACCATCGAGTTCCACGAGGGCAGGAAGATCTCGCCCTTCTACGTGCCCAAGACCATCATCAACATGCTGCCGGGTCAGCTGAGCATCATCGCCGGCCTGAAGGGGCCGTCGTTCTCGGCGGTCTCGGCCTGCGCCACCTCCAACCATTCCATCGGCACCGCCATGCGCATGATCCAGTACGGCGACGCGGACGTGATGGTGGTCGGCGGCGCCGAGCGTGGTTCCTCGCCGACCGCCGTGGGCGGCTTCTGCGCGATGAAGGCCATGTCCACCCGCAACGACGACCCGACCCGCGCCTCGCGGCCGTGGGACAAGGACCGCGACGGCTTCGTGCTGGGCGACGGCGCCGGCATCCTGATCCTCGAGGAATACGAGCACGCCAAGGCGCGCGGCGCGAAGATCTACTGCGAGCTGGCCGGTTTCGGCGCCAGTTCCGACGCCTACCACATGACCGCGCCGAGCGAGAACGGCGAAGGCGCCGCGCGCTGCATGGTCGCGGCGATGAAGGACGCCGGGGTCACTCCGGAACAGGTCGGTTACCTCAACGCGCACGGCACCTCGACGCCGCTGGGCGACCTGGGCGAGACCATGGCGATGAAGACCGCATTCGGCGACCACGCCTACCGGATGATGGTCAGCTCCACCAAGTCGATGACCGGCCACCTGCTCGGCGCCGCCGGCGGCGTGGAAGCCATCTTCTCGGTGCTGGCGCTGCGCGACAACGTGATCCCGCCGACCATCAACCTGGACGAGCCGGGCGAAGGCTGCGACCTGGACTACGTGCCCAATGTCGCGCGCCAGGCCAAGGTCGACGTGGTGATGTCCAACGGCTTCGGCTTCGGCGGCACCAACGGCACGCTGGTGTTCAAGCGCGTCTGATGTTTTTCCTCGAACCCTTCTCCCTTCGGGAGGAGAGGGGTGGCCTGCGAACGCGCCTGCGCTGCATGCAGGGGCCGCGACGCGAAGCAGGGGCCGGGGTGTAGGGGCGGGCCGGGTCATGGCCGTCCAGGCCGCACCGGCTCCGTCCGCCACTCATGCGCCCCTGCGCGGGAGCTTTTCCCGGGAGGGGAAGGGCGGCATTTCCTGACGACTCCTGGCTGATGATGCTCACCGAATCCCTGCACGCCGATACCGACCTGCTGGCGTTGCATCGACTCGCGCCGCAGCGCTACCCGATGCTGCTCGAATCCACCGCGGCCGGCCGGCAGGGGCGTTGGGACCTGCTGCTGGTCGCCGATGGCGGCCAACTGCGGCTGGAGGCCGATGGCCAGGTGCGGCGCGAGGACGGTACGCCGGTCGAAGGCGGCTTTCTCGATGCCCTGGATAGCGACTGGCAGGCGCTGCGCCGGGCGCGCGACCCAGCCGATGCAGGTGTGCCGTTCCGCGGGGGCTGGGCGCTGCTGTTCGATTACGAACTGGCCGGGCAGATCGAGCCGGTGCTGCGCCTGCCGCAACGCGCCGATGGCCTGCCCTCGGCGCTGGCCCTGCGTTGCCCGGCGGCATTGCTGCGCGACCGCGAGAGCGGGCGATGCTGGGCGGTGGCCGAAGACGGGCATGGCGCGCTGCTCGGGCGACTGCGGCAGGATCTACTGGAGTCGCGGCATCTGCCGGCGCTGCCGGCATGGCAGCCGCCTGTGGCGATGGAAGAGGATCCCGACGGGCAGTTCATCGACGGTGTCCGCCGGGTGATCGACTACCTGCATGCTGGCGACGTGTTCCAGGTCAACCTGTCGCGCTGCTGGCAGGCCCGCTTCGAGCGGCCGCTGGCGCCGGCGGCGCTGTACGCGCGGCTGCGCCAGGCCAATCCGGCACCGTTCGCCGGTCTGTTCGACGCGGCAGGGCGCGCGGTGGTCAGTTCCTCGCCGGAACGGCTGGTATCGGTGGAAGGCAATGTGGTGCAGACCCGGCCGATCGCCGGCACGCGCCCGCGCTTCGAGGGCGACGACGATGCCGCACGCATCCGCGAGCTCGTGGGCCACCCCAAGGAGCGCGCCGAGCACGTGATGCTGATCGACCTGGAGCGCAACGACCTGGGCCGCATCGCAATGCCGGGCAGCGTCGAGGTGGACGAGCTGATGACGGTCGAAAGCTACGCCCACGTGCACCACATCGTCAGCAACGTGCGTGCATTGCTGCGGCCGGAGGTGACGCCGGGACAGGTGATCGCGGCCACGTTCCCCGGCGGCACCATCACCGGCTGCCCCAAGGTGCGCTGCATGGAGATCATCGCCGAGCTCGAGAGGACCGCGCGCGGTGCCTACACCGGCGCCTTCGGCTGGCTCAACCGCGACGGCGACATGGACCTGAACATCCTGATCCGCACCGCCGAAGTGCGGGGCGACATGATGCGCTTCCGCACCGGCGCCGGCATCGTTGTCGATTCCGATGCGTCCAGTGAACTGGACGAGACCCGCGCCAAGGCGCGTGGCCTGCTGCGCGCGCTGTAGCCGATGCGGGCATTGGTTTGTTGCCGCCGTCCCGGGCGGCAACCCTTCGGGCCATCGGCAGGCGATGTCAGGAATCGCTCCGGGCGATTCCTTTGGCGGGCGTGAGGCGGCGCGCGGTATCCTGCGCGGCAGGATAGGACTTCGAGGTAATCCATGGCGCTGGGCAAACGCGGCTGTCTTCTGGCGGTATTGATGCTGCTGATGACACTGGCCGGAATCGTGGCTGGCGTGGGCGGCTGGTTCTACTACCGGCAGGTGCAGTTCGCCGATGTCCGGCTCACGCCGAGCGAGCAGAGCGTGGTGGTCGCCAGCGGCGATGGTTTCAACGCGGTGCTGGGCAAGCTGCGCCACGCAGGCATCGCTGAAGGCAGGAACTACCAGTGGCAGCTGCTGGCGCGCCAGCTCGATGCCGCCGGCAAGCTCAAGGCCGGCGAATACGCGCTGGACGCCGGCCTCACCCCGCGCGAACTGCTGCTGCGCATGCGCCAGGGCAAGGTGCTGCAGCACCGCGTGACCTTCGTCGAAGGCTGGAACATCCGCCAGCTGCGCGCCGCATTGCAGCGCGCCGAACCGCTGCGGCACGAAACCGATGGGCTGGACGACGCCGAGCTGATGCGCCGCCTCGGTTTCCCCGACCAGCATCCGGAAGGTCGTTTCCTGCCGGAGACCTATGTCTACCAGCGCGGCGACAGCGACCTGGACGTGCTCAGGCGCGCCCATGCGGCGATGGAAAAGGAACTGGCTGCGGCCTGGGCCGCGCGCAGCGACGACCTGCCCCTGGCCTCGCCCTACGAGCTGCTGGTGCTGGCCTCGATCATCGAGAAGGAAACCGGACTGGCCGCCGAGCGTCCGCGGATCGCCGGCGTGTTCGCGCGCCGGTTGAAGATGGGCATGCGCCTGCAGACCGACCCGACCGTGATCTACGGCATCGGCAGCGCCTACGACGGCAACATCCGCAAGATCCACCTGACCACCGACACGCCGTACAACACCTACACGCGCGCCGGCCTGCCGCCCACGCCCATCGCCATGCCCGGCAAGGAGGCGCTGCAGGCCGCCGCGCAGCCGGCGCCGGGCGATGCGCTGTACTTCGTCGCGGTGGGCGACGGCAGCGGCGCCCATGTTTTCTCGGCGACCTATGCCGAGCACAACGCCGCCGTCGCGCGCTACCTGCGCCAGCTGCGCGAAAACCGCACGGCGGAGGAGCGGCAGTGAGCGGGGGTTTCGCGCCCTGGCAGCAGCGCGCCTATGAACAGACGGTGGCGGCGCTGGATGCCGGCCGCCTCGGCCACGGCCTGCTGCTGTGCGGGCCGGCCGGCATGGGCAAGCGCGAAGTGGCGATGGCGCTGGCCAGCCACGTGCTGGGAGCCGGCGTGGACGCGGCCGGCCGCGCGCGCAACGCGCAGCTGATCGCCGCCGGCACCCATCCCGACCTGCAGGTGGTCTCCTTCATTCCCAACAAGACCGGCGACAAGCTGCGCACCGAGATCGTGATCGAACAGGTACGCGAGATCTCGCAGAAGCTCGCGCTGACGCCGCAGTACGGTGTGGCCCAGGTGGTGATCGTCGATCCGGCCGACGCCATCAACCGCGCCGCCTGCAATGCGCTGCTCAAGACGCTGGAAGAGCCGGCGCCGGGGCGCTACCTGTGGCTGGTCAGCGCCGATCCGGCGCGCCTGCCGCAGACCATCCGCAGCCGTTGCCAGCGGCTGGAATTCCGCCTGCCGCCGCGCGAGGAGGCGCTGGCCTGGCTGCAGCGCCAGGGGCATGGCGAAAGCGCGGCGCACGAAGCGCTCGATGCCGCGCGCGGCCATCCCGGCCTGGCCGACCGCTGGCTGCAGGGCGAGGGCATGGCGCTGCGCCGGCAGGTGGCCGATGAACTGGACAAGCTGGCCGCCGGACGCATCGGCGCGGTGGAACTGGCGCAGCGCTGGAGCGGCGACGAACACGCCGACCTGCGCCTGCGCCATGCCGCCGACCTGGCCCTGCGCAGGGCCACGGACGGCTTGACCGATCCGGAGCGATTGAACAAGCTGGCCGTCTGGTTCGATGCCGCCAACCGCACGCGCGACCTGCTGCGCACCACGGTGCGCGCCGATCTGGCCGTGGTTGAGCTGCTGCTGGGCTGGACTGCGGCCAACCAGGTGTCATCCAGAGGGAATATCCGATGAGTGCGACGAACGCCCGCCAGGGCATCCTTTCCCTGGCGGTCAAGGACAAGGCCGCGCTGTACAGCGCCTACATGCCGTTCGTGAAAAACGGCGGCGTGTTCGTGCCCACGCCCAAGCGCTATTTCCCGGGCGACGAGGTGTTCCTGTTGTTGACCCTGCCCGATTCCAGCGAGCGCCTGCCGGTGGCCGGCAAGGTCGTCTGGGTCACGCCGCTGGGCGCGCAGGGCAATCGACAGGCCGGTATCGGCGTGCAGTTGGCCGACGGCGCCGACGGCGAGGCGATCCGCAGCCGGATAGAGACGCTGCTGGCCGGCACCACCGGTTCGGACAAGCCGACCCACACCATGTAAGCCCGGCGGGCGCGCCGGAAGGTCCGGAAAGCGCGCGCATGGAGGCTGCCATCGGCACGGCCGTGGCGGCCTGCGGAAGGGGGCGCAGAAAATTGCATCAATCCGTTGACGTCGCCGCGATTCCTCCTATAATGAGCGGCCCGCAACACGGGCGGTTAGCTCAGCGGTAGAGCATTGCCTTCACACGGCAAGGGTCGCAGGTTCGAACCCTGCACCGCCCACCAGATGCAGCAACGCAGAAAGACCGGCCCAGGCCGGTCTTTCGCGTTTCCGGGCCGGGTGTTTCCCGGGGCCGCAACCGCAGCAGGCGGTGCGTCCTGCGCCGGCGGTTCTGCCCGTGACCCCCGTCCGATGCCGCGCCGAGCGCCGAGCGCCGGGCAGAGGCTCGGCTTTCATGAAGGAGCCTGTCGTCCCGGTATGCCGCGCCGGGCAGGGGCGCCTGACGCCGGGCCATCCGTGGCGCCCGTCGCCCGCGTCGCCCGCATCAGTTCGATGTGTATGGGCCGAATACCGCCTTGACCTGCATCCGCTCGTCGCCATCTTCGAGTACGAACACGCGGTAGCTGTCGCCGCCGGCCGCCGCGCGGATCACCACGTGGCCCTGCGTGCTGCGGGCTTCCTTGTCGATGCCGTAGGTGGTCCGGGCCGTGGCCTCGGAAACATTGGTGACGAAGATGTCGCGTTCATCCGGCCACAGTTCCTTCGACGTGAGCCGGTTCCAGGTGTTCACCGCGGGGTGGCCCTCGGCGCGCGAAGTCACCACGATCACGCGCGGCTGCAGGGGCGCGAGGAATGGAGCGCTGTTGGCGTCCCAGCTGCCATGATGGTTGGCCTTCATCGCATCGATCCTGCCGGCGGCCTCGGCTACCGGCTTTTCCACCTGCTTCCAGCTGCTGGCGGCGCCGGGAATGGCCACGCGTTCGTCGCTCAGGTCGCCGCCGCTGAAGTAGTCGAATTTTCCATAGCGGACGACGAAGGCGTTGCTGAGGATGTTCTCGATCGGCTGCTCGCGCTCCGGGAGTGTTTCCAGGGGAGGGAACAGGTCGCGCGTGCCGTTGCCCTTGCCGCTCCAGACCCGGCCGTTGCTGTAGAGATTCCGGATCTCGAAGGTCGGGTATCTGCCTGCTTCGTGCAGCAGTGCGATCTGGTCGTTGCGGCCCGGGGCGAAGCGCTCGACCTTCAGGCCGCGGTGCGCGATCTGCCAGTCGAGGAACCTGCGGTAGTTGTCGACGGTGGCGCCGCGGATCGGCGCGGGGAAGTCGTAGGTCGGCCAGCCGCGGTCCAGGATCGTGGCGATCGGCACGAATTCCGGGATCAGGGTGATGCCGCTGAGCTGGTAGGCGCCGCCGGGCGCGAGGGGCGAATCCTTGACGATCGCGCCCATGTGATCGCCGTGGAAATGCGATATCAGCGCGTAGTCGATCTTCCCGCGGCCTTTGGGCAGTACGCGCTGGACATAGCGCGCGACCCATTCCCCCGGTGGCCGCGATGCGTCGGGCCGGGTCGGCAGCGAGAACGGCGCTGCTTCCACCGTCTTGCCGCTCGCGTCTTCCAGCAGGGTCGTGCCGTCGGGGAAGATGAAGAACAGGGCGTCGCCGCGCCCGGTGTTCACGTGGTGGATGTCCAGTTCACCTTCGCGCCAGGCGGGCAATGGCTGGCCGACTTCCGGTGGATGCGCGCTGGTACCGCCGGCAAGCGCGAGGAGTGCGATGGAGAGGGTCTGGGTAATCATCTGCTGTCGATGTCGTGTAGGTGGCGGGTTGTCGATGGCGCCGGGGTCTACCCGTAGAAAATCCCCGGGGGAGAGGCCGCCCGGTGCGGCGCCGGAAGGAAGCCTGGGTTCGTTCCAGGAGGGCGCCGTCATGCCCGGTGCAGCTTCGGCGCGTGCGGCTCGACGATGAAGCTGGCGCGGGTGGAAAGCCGGCCGCCCTTGCGCTGCACCTGGTCCATCACCTTGATGTCCGTGCGCCATTCCGTGGCCGTGATGTCGTAGGTGTGGTAACCGCGCAGGTTGTCGATCAGCTTCAGGAAGGGATTGTCGGCCTGGCTGAAACGCCGGACGCTGGGGGAGTCCACGGCGCCATCGCCGTTGGATGAGATCGAGGTGGCCAGGAACTCGGTCGCTACTGCCGGGCCATCGCGTTCGTCGTCGCGCAGCGGCACTTCGGCAACGGCGTTCATGTGCGCATCGCCCGTGGCGATCACCACGTTGGTGAGTTTCCTGTCGCTGATGCCCTGGACCAGGCGGCGGCGCGAATCCGGGAATCCATCCCATTTGTCCTCATAGGGGCCGTGCAGGCCTCCCTCCGGCTCGCGTCCCTGCAGCGGCATCACCCATACCTGCTGCGCGATCAGGTTCCAGCGTTTGCCGGCGTCCAGCCCGGAGTGCAGCCAGGCTTCCTGTGCCGGGCCGAGAATGCTGGAGTCCTTGCCCTGCTCGAACCTGCATTTGGCCAGCGCCTTCGGGTTGGGGCAGATCTGGTTGCTGCGGTAGCTGCGCGTATCCAGCACGTGCATGCGCAGCAGGTTGCCGTAGTCCAGACGCCGGAAATACGCGGTGCCGCCGTCGGCGCGCGGAAACTGCGTGCGCCGCACCGGCGAATTCTCGTACCAGGCCTGCATGGCATGGAACCTGCGCAATGCGAACAGTTCCGGTGGCGTGCGGTCCTGGTCCCATATGCCGTTCCAGTCGTTGTCCACCTCGTGGTCGTCGAAGGAGGCGATGAAGGCGACGGACGCGTGCGCGGCCTGCAGGTCCGCGTCGCTCTTGTACTGCGCATAGCGGCGCCGGTAGTCGTCGAGCGTATAGAGCTCGTCGCCATGGTGCAGGCGCTCGACCACGTCGCCGGATGCATCGCGTATCTGGTAGCCGGATTTCCGCGCCGCCGCCTCACTGCCCTCGTAGATGTAGTCGCCGTAGTGGAACAGGACGTCGAGTCCGGGTTCCTCGCTTATATGCCGGTATGCATCGAACCAGCCATGGAAGTAGGCCTGGCAGCCGGCCACGGCGATGCGCAGGCGCCCGGGCGTGTCGCCGGCGCGCGGCGCGGTGCGTACCGTGCCGATGGCGCTGGCTTCGCCGCCCTCGACGAAGAAGCGGTACCAGTAAGGACGCGACGGCTTCAGCCCGGAGACTTCCACGTGCACGCTGTGGCCGAGTTCGGGCCGTGCCAGATGCTCGCCGCTCTGCACGATCTTGCCGAACCGCTCGTCCTCGGCGACCTGCCATTTCACCGGTACCGCGAGCATCGGCATGCCGCCATGCTCGTGCAGCGGCTTGGGCGCCAGCCGGGTCCAGATCACGAAGCCATCCGGCCACGGATCGCCGGAGGCCACGCCGAGGGTGAACGGATAGCCGTCGAGCTTCGGCGCGGCCCGGGCGTTGCGTACCGGCGCCAGGCCGGCGAACAGGGCCAGCGAGCTGGCGCCGAGCAGGAACCTGCGGCGGCTCAGTTCGGGAAACGTGCGCATGGTTTTCCTCGATATGCAGGGAGTGGAGATGGCGCGCGCCGTCGCCGACGCGCGCCGTGACGACGCATCGCGGTCCGGCTCAGAAGCGGGCGCGGATGCCGATCGATGCCTTCTGGCCGCTGTAGATGTCGATCTGGCTGTGGTGGCCGCTGCTGCCCGGCCATATCTCGTCGTTGGAGTACCAGGTGCCGCGGTGCCGGCCGAGGAGGTTGTTCACCGAGAAATAGGCTTCCAGGCCCATGACATTTCCCTTCGTCTTCCTGATGAAGGTGTAGCTGCCGGACATGTTGACCTCGACGTAGGGGATGAAGGGCTGGGACTGGGTGATGGTCCCGCCCGGCGTGGCGATGCTGCCGGTCTGGCCGCGGTCCTTCTCGTTGGAATAGACGCTGTTGAGGTTCAGCCGCATGCGCCCGTACTTCCAGCCGAGGCCGAGCTGGGCGACCTGCGAAGCCACGCGCGCCAGCGGTTCGGACGGATTGGCGCGCATGTAGGCGCCGCGCACCGTCAGCCCGCGCAGGACGCCCGGCAGGTAGTCCATGGCATGGTTGAACTCGAGCTGCCAGGCATCGACGCTGATCGCCTCGTCGGACTTGTTGGCGGACGTGCTGAAGATGGCGTGGGCGTATTCGTCGCCGGTATAGCCGAACTCGGCGGCGGAAAGGTTGCGGGCGACGATGCCGTTCCTGATCCGGTTGTGGTAGTAGTTCAATGCGATCAGGCCGACCGGCTCCCAGTACTTCACAGCGCGCAGCGCGAAATTGTCCGAGTACTCCGGTTTCAGGTTGACGTTCGGCGCCGTCACCACCGTCCCGGCCTCGGTTTCGGCCACCGACCACACGCCGGCGATCATGCCTACGTCCGGCCGCTGGATGGCCCGGTTGTAGCCGGCGATCAGGTCGATCCCGCCGTCGAAGGAATACTTCAACGATGCGCTGGGGAAGAAGTCGTCGTACCGGCTCCTGCGCTTGATCCTGTCGTTGGTCAGGTACTGGTATTTCAGGCCGTCGATGGAGGTGGCGCGGCCGGTGGAGGCGTCGACGGCGTAGCCGGCCGCCACGACTTCGCCGGGACGCAGCGGGTCGAACTCGTAGCCGGTGTTGCGGGTCTGCTCCCAGCGCACGCCGAACTGGCCCTTCATGCGCTCGGTGAAGTCGGCCGTTCCCATGAAATAGGCGGACCCGACCTGCTCATCGAGCCTGCGCGAATTCGCGACGTAGGCGTCGTACCAGTTCGCCGCGGTCAGGGCGTTGGTCCACTGCTCCGGGTTGGCCTTCATCATGTCGTACAGCTTGGTCAGGCTGGGCATGTACAGCCTGCCGCCATTCAATGTGGTGACGGTCATGCCGCCGCGGCCGAAGGTGAATTCGTTGTCGCTGCGGATGTGCTCGAGCAGTTCGGCATTGCTGAGCGGGCCGGTATACGTCCACTTCTCCGCGGCAGAGGTGTTCTCGTACGCGTAGCGGGTGGTGGACAGCTTCGCGCCGGCTTTCCACGTCACCGGCACGTTGCCGATGTCCTGGTAGAAACTGAAATCCAGGCTGCCGCCGGTATTGCGCGCTTCGGCGGTCTTGCCGCTCCTGGTGGTGACCGTCGCCGGGCCGCTGAAGGTGTAGCTGGAGGGCAGGCTCCAGTCCGGTCCGCTGGTCTGGACGATGGTCCAGTCCTGGTCGTACTGGCTGCTGCGCGAGGCGCTGAAGTTGCCGGTCGAGGTGACCGGATTGAACGTCTGCACCTGGCCCTTCCGGGTCGAGTCGTACTGGCTGTCCGAGTTCGAGTAGAACAGGTTGCCGGCGAGCCGGAACCGTTCCGTGCTCCATTCGAAGCTCGGTATCAGGTTCCTGCTGTGGCCGAATTTGTAGTTGTAGGTGCTTGCCGTGCTCAGGGTGGTGGAGGTGGCCGTCGATCGGGTGACGAAATCCAGCGACGGGTCGCCCTGCACGCCGCGCGAACGCGCGTTGGTGGTGAAGGTGGGGGCCGGCTGGGCCGCTTCGATGTCGCCGCGGCTGGCCGAAGCCATCAGCGAGAGGATCAGCTGGTCGGTGGCCTTGAAGTCCAGTCCCAGCGAGGCGGCCCTGCGGTTGTACTCGCGTTCGTAGTTGGTGCCGACTATCGAGGTGACCGCATAGGGCTCGGGACTGGCCGCGGTGGGAATGTAGTTGCGGTTGGCGGTCGTCTGCACGTGTTCGATCAGGCTGGTGCTGTCGCTGACTCCCATCGCCACGCCGAGCCGTCCATCGAGGAACACGTCGGCATAGTTGGCTTTGAAGCCGGGAAGGAACTTCCTGCCATAGCCGCCTTCCATGGGGCCGCTGGGGTATTTGTCCCACAGCGCCGAATGGGTGGCGCCGGCGATATCGACGGTGATGCGGCGGCCCTTGGCGTCGAAGGCTTTGCGGGTGCGGATGTCGATGGTGCCGGCCGGCGCATTGGCGTCCATGTCGGCGCCGCTGGTGGTGTACACCGTGATCGAATCGACGCCGGTCAGGGCCGACTGCTCGAAGCTGAAGGTGCGCGAGGCGGAGGCGCCATCGTTGGCATCGACGCCGGCCAGCTTCACGCCGTTGATGGTCACGCCGGTGTACTGCTGCGGCAGGCCGTGGAGCGAAATGTTCCGGGGCACGTCGTCCGCGGTGACGTCGAAGTCCACGCCGGGCATGTTCTTGAGGAATTCGCCCGGATTGCCGTCGATGATCTCGCCGTAGCTGTCGGCCGAGAGCGTGTTGGTGATGTTCATCGACGCGCGCTGCTCCATGATCGCGCGGGCGTCGCCTTCGCGCGCGCCGACCACCTGCAGGGTGTCCAGGGTCGTGTCGGCATCGCCGGCGCTGCGGTCGGCGAGGGTGCTGTAGAGCTCGATGTCCACCCGCTCGCGGCCATCCGTGGCCAGCTGCACGGTTCTTTCCACTTCGCCGAAGCCGGCGTAGCTGACCATGATCCTGACTTCGCCGGCCGGTACGTCGGCCAGCGCGAACTCGCCGCGTTCGCCGGAGTACACGGTGCGGGCGCCGGCGGCGGTGGTGATGCGCACGGCCGCGTTGCGCAGGAATCCGCCCGTTGCCGGGTCGAACACGCTGCCGTTGATGTAGCCCGTTCCTGGAGCCGGCGCAGTGGCCGCTGCCTCCTTCCTGCGCAGGGTGATGACGCTGCCGTCATCGGAACGGATCTCGAGCCCGGTGCCCTGCAGCAACCTGCGCAGGGCGTCGCGCGTATCCATCTGGCCGCTGACGGCCGCGGTGTTGAAGTCCTGCAGCGAACCGGCCGGCGCGATGATCTGCACGCCGGCCTGGCTGGCGAATTCCGGGATCGCATGCACCGCCGGCTGCGCCGGCACGTTGAAGCTGCGCTGTTGTGCCATCGCCGGCGATGCGGAAACCAGTGCCAATACCACGGCGCTGGCCAGGAGGAGCTTCTTCGGTTGGATCATGTCGCTGCTCTTTGTGTGGGGGTGCCCGGTGGGGTCCCTCCATAGAGCTGCGGCGCCGGGCGCTTCCTCCATCTGTCACGAAAAATTCATGCGGCGACCGGAGCCGATGCGATGGCGGCGGCGCGGATCAGCGTTCGCGGCTGACGATCACCACGCCTTCCTGTTGCCGTACCCGGGCACCGAACACCGCGGCCACGGCGCGCGCGAAGCCGACGGGATTGTTGGCGGCGAACAGTCCGGTGATGGGTTCGCCGGCCAGTTCGGGATCGGCGATGACGAGCCGGGTGTCGCTGTAGCGCGAAAAGCTGCGCACCGCATCTCCCAGCGGTTCGCCGCGGAATGCGATCTTGCCGTCGCGCCATGCCAGTTCCTGCTGCAGGTCGGTGGCGGACAACGGCGTGGATCCGGCCTTTCCGTGTCCGGCCGGCATGGACAGGCGCGTGTTGGCGCCGACGGCGGCGAACGATCCGTCGGTGCCGACGGCATCCAGCCGGCCGTTCTGCACCACCAGCTGCGCGGGTTGGCCCTCGAGCCTGCGCACGGCGAACGTCGCCGCGTTCGCATCGAAGCGGTGGCCGTCTATTTCCACCCGCATCGGCATGGCGTTGGCGGCCGCCTCGAAGAACACCTCGCCACGCACGACCTTCACCCGCAGTTGGCCATGCTCTTCATGGATCCTGACAAGGCTCTGGGTATTGAGCGTGAGGGTCGAGCCGTCGGACAGCGGCACGCGGCGCATCTCGCCCTTGGCCGTAGCGTAGGCGGTGGGCACCGGGATGCTGACGAACACCAGCACGGCCAGCAGCAGCGAGGCCGCGGCGGCGCTGGACCAGCGCAGCAGCGCCCGGCGACGGTTACCGCCCTGCCTGGTGCGCGCCAGGGCCGGCGGGGCGGCATTGCCTGGTCCGGCCGCGGGCCCGTGCAGCCGGGCGGTGTCGCCCAAGGCTCCGGCCCGCAGCCAGAGCGCCTTGGCGCGAAGCAGCGCGCCGCGACGGCGGGCGTCGCCCGCCAGCCAGCGCCGGAGCCGTTCCTGGTCGCCGGCGGACAGCGGCGACCGGTCCATCCGCGCGACCCATGAGGCGGCGGCCTGCTCGATTTCACGACTGCTTTCGCGTCCGTCCATTGGTCGACCTCGTTTCCTTGTGCAGCGTGCCGGTGATGGGGGTGGGAGGACTGGTGTTGCCGGTGATCCATTCGCCCAGCCAGCGGATGCCGCGGGAAATGTGCTTCTCCACGGTGCTTTCGGAGAGCCGCATCCGCCTTGCGATCTCGCGCTGCGGCAGGTCGTGCACACGGCGCAGGACGAACGCCTCGCGGGTCTGCTCGGGCATGGCGGCTATCGCACCGGCCAGCTGCCGCAGTTCGTCGCGGTCGATGGCGCTCTCCTCGGGCGTGGCGGCGGCATCGGCGAACTCGACATGGCCGAAATCCTCGATCGCCTGGATCGACACTATCCGGGCGCGGCGCAGGTTGCGTATCACCAGCGATTGAGCGACCTGGAACAGATAGGCGCGCGGATTGAGGATGTCGTCCAGGCGCGCACGCTCGGCCAGGAGCGCGTAGCTCTCCTGGACGATGTCGTCCACATCGAAACCGGCGCTGTGCCGCCGCCCCAGCCATGCGCGCAGCGCAGGCTCGTGCGGCAGGATGTGGCGCAGGAACCAGCGCGTCCTTTCCGTGTCGTCGAGAAGGGCGTCCAATGCCCCCGTCTCTTCAATTGAACACGACAAGCGATCTTCCCCGGAGCGGCCGGCCCGGCACGCAGGGGCGGGATCATGCCGTCGCATGGGTTGCAGCCCGGTTACAGCCCGTCCCGGGATCCGCTGTGGTCCGGTCCGGACTCAAGGTGGCGCGGCATCGGCGGCATGCGGCGGAAGTCCGCGGCCATGCCCGGCGTGGATGCCGTCGATGGTGGTGCGGATGGGTGCGCGGGGTGTTCGGGCGTGCCTGGCGGCCGGTCGCGCCGCGCCGGAACGGTGGCCGTTTGTTTCACTCGGCTTTCCGCGCCCTGCACGCTATCGTTGCGCCGCCGGAAGGTGGAGCAGGATGGAGCGGGCGCGATGGTGGCAGGCGACAGTACGGAAGAGCAGGGAGAGGGCGCGGTGGTTGCTTGGGCCCGCCGACCGGGCGGATGCGGAGGCAGGCTTGGCAATAAATGAGGAAGGGCGGCTGCGGCGCATCCTGCGCGGGATGGGCGGCCTTGCGCTGACGCTGGTCTGCCTGGCCGTGGGTGCATGGGGTTGCCTGGCGCTGTGGTTCCAGTTCCCGGGCAGTGCCGTCGCCCGGGTGGTGGCGATCCTGGTCTGGTGCATCCCCTGGGTCTGGGCGCTGCGTGCCAGCTTCGCGCGGAGGCGGCGCTGGCATTCGCTCGCGGTGTTCGCCGCGGGCTTCGTGCTGCTGCTCGGCTGGTGGGCGACGATCCAGCCGCGGCAGGACCGGCAGTGGGCCGACGACGTCGCGCAGCCGCTGCATGCCCGCATCGAGGGCGACCGCCTGCTGCTGGACAACGTGCGCGATTTCCACTGGCGCACGCAGGACGACTACGACATCCGCTGGGAGCGGCGCGAGTACGACCTGTCGCAGGTGCGTTCGGTCGACCTGATCCTTTCCTACTGGATGGGGCCGGCGATCGCGCACACGCTGGTTTCCTTCGGTTTCGCCGATGGCCGGCAGCTGGTGTTCTCGCTGGAGATCCGCAAGGAGCGCGGCGAATCGTTCTCCGCGCTGGGCGGCTTCTTCCGCAGGTTCGAGGCGGTGCTGGTGGCCGCCGACGAGCGCGACATCGTGCAGGTGCGCACCAGCGTGCGCGGCGAGGATGTCTATCTGTACAGGCTGCATGGCCTGGACCAGGACGAGATGCGCGAGCTGCTGCGTTACTACGTCGGGCAGGCGCAGGCGCTGGAACGCGCGCCGGCGTTCTACAACACGCTGACCAGCAACTGCACCACCATCGTCTACGAGCTGATGCACCGGATCGTGCCGACGTTGCCGCTGGACTACCGGCTGCTGCTTTCCGGCTACCTGGCCGAGTACGCCGCCGACGTGGGCGGGCTGACGCCCGGCGTCGCATACGCGCGGCTGCACGAGCGCGGGCGCATCACCCTGCGCGCGCGCGAGGCGGGCGACACGCCCGATTTTTCCCGGAGGATCCGCGAGGGCATCCCCGGCATTCCCGAGGGAGAGGTTCCATGACGCAGGGACTGCAGGCGCGCGCGCGCCGCTGGCTGGTTCCGCTGCTCGCCGCGGCGCTGCTGCTGTCCAGCGGCTGCGCGATGGTGAAGGTCAAGCAGGTCACGCCTGCCGACTACGCGATGCTCAAGCGCGACGACATCCTCAACAGCGGCCGCCTGAGCGCGCTGTCGCAGGAGTCGCTGAGCGTCATCGGCCTGACCTCCGCGCAGTGCGCCAAGGACCTGCCCGCCTGCCGGCAGACGGTGGCCACCATCGAGGGACTGCAGGCCGAACAGCGGCTGTCCACCCTGGCGGAGCTGTGGATGCAGCAGGCGCTGGCGCTGACACCCAGGGCCAAGGTGGGTGAAGCCACGCTGCTGCCGGACGCCGCGCTGGATGCCTGGCTGGAAACCGCGCGCTATTCCTATGCCTACCTGTTCTTCAGTGGCCGCACGCCGGCCGAGCGCGCGCTGGAAGACCGGCTCACCCAGGTGCGCGACTACTACAACTACGCCGCCGAGCAGACCGCGTCGGTCGTGTTCCAGCACACCCGCGCCCGCGCGCTGGAGGGCGCCGACTACCTCAGTCCGGTACAGGTGGGCCGCTGGACCATCCGCTCAGATTTCGAGCGGCTGCCGTTGAACGGCATCCCGCGGCAGCTGGTGTCGGCCACGGCGGTGAGCTTCGCCGGCCTGCGCAGTACCTATCGCCGCGACGGTTTCGGCGCCGAACTGGTGGTGGTGATGGAGGCGCCTTCGCTGGCGCTTCCGGTGGAGGGCGAGGGCCGGGACGCGTCGCCGGTGTTCAGCGAGATGCCGGCGATCAACGCCACCGCGCTGCTGCGCTTCGGCGGAAGCACCCTGGAGGAGGTGCTGGCCACGCGCGACATCCGCCTGGAGGCCTGGTCGCCCGACGCCACCACCAGCATCCAGCTGGAAGGCCAGCAGGTGCCGTTGGCGGCCAATTTCACCGCGGCCTACGGCATGTGGATGGCGCAGTCCGGTTTCGCCACCGAATCGCTGCGCACCCTGTTCGGTCGCGGCGAGGGCATCCGCGAGCCGCATATCTACCTGATGCAGCCGTACGATCCGGACCGTCGCATCATTTTCATGCTGCATGGCCTGGCCAGCAGCCCGGAAGCCTGGGTGAACCTTGCCAACGAGATCATGGGCGATCCGGAAATGCGCCGGCATTACCAGATCTGGTCGGTCTACTACCCGACCAACGCGCCCATCGCGCTGAACCGCTACACCATCAGCAACGCCTTCAACCAGACGCTGGACCACTTCGACCCGAAGCGCCGCGCCGCGGCGACGCACGACATGGTGTTCATCGGCCACAGCATGGGCGGGGTGATCGCGCGGCTGATGCTCAGCGAGTCGGGCGACACGCTGTGGAACGGCGCGGTGGAGCGCTTCAACCTGCGGGGCGAGCGGTTGCGCCGGGTCGAGGCGCGGCTGGGGCCGCTGGCGCGCTTTTCGCCGCAGCCCGATGTCGGGCGCGCGGTCTTCATCGCCTCGCCGCACCGCGGCACCGACATCGCCGGCGACAGGCTCGGGCGCCTGATCGGCAAGCTGGTGCGCCTGCCGCTGACCATCCTGGGCAAGTTCGAGGAAGTGTTCCTGGCCATGCAGGATGCCGGCGAGCCCGGCGGCAAACCCAAGGCGCCACGCATCGGCACCAGCATCGACAACCTCAAGGCGACCGATCCGTTCATCCGCGCGTCGTCGGCGCTGCCGATGGCGCCGCAGGTGAAGTACCACTCGATCATCGCCAAGCGGAAAGCGGACATGCCGCTGGCCGACTCCGACGATGGGCTGGTGCCGTACTGGAGCGCGCACCTGGACGGCGTGCTGTCGGAGAAGGTGATCGTCTCCGGGCACAGCGTGCAGGAAACGCCGGAGGCCGTGCTCGAAGTGCGCCGCATCCTGCGCCAGGACCTGCGCGAACACGGGGACGATGCGGGCCGCTGAGCCAGAGCGGCCGCCGGTGGGCGGCGGCCGTCAGGGGGAGCCGGGGGGCAGCCGTTGCGCGTGATGCGATGCGGTATCGCGGCGGCTGGCCGGGTCGGCGTCAGCCGGCGCCCGCAAGCTCGCGGCCACGCTGCGCGGCCGCGGCCACGGCGTTGCCTACCAGTTCGTGGAAGCCGCCGTCGGCCAGGGTTTCGAGTGCGGCCTGGGTCGTGCCGTTGGGCGAGGTGACGGCCTGGCGCAGGGCGCCCGCGCTTTGCCCACCCTCGGCGAGCATGCGCGCCGCGCCCAGGATCGTCTGCACCACCATCTGCCGCGCGGCCTCGTCCGGCAGACCCTGCGCGCGGGCGGCGTCCTCCATCGCCTCGGCGAGCGCGAAGACATAGGCCGGGCCGCTGCCGGAAACCGCGGTGACCGCGTCCATCAGGGCCTCTTCGTCGATCCAGCGGGTCTGCCCGGCGCCGGCGAGGATGGCCTGTGCGGCCTGCCGGTCGGCACTGCCGACCTCGGCGTCGGCGTAAAGGCCGGTCATGCCCGCACCGAGCAGGGCGGGGGTATTGGGCATGGCACGGACCAGGACGGCGCCGGTCCCCACCCAGTCGCGCAGGGCGGCGAGGGTGATGCCGGCGGCGATGGACACGATCAGGGTGCCGGCGGCGAGCCGCGGCGCCAGTTCGGCGCAGACGGCCGCCATCACCTGCGGCTTGACCGCCAGCACCACGACCTGCCCGTCCAGTGCCGCCGAAGCGATGGCGCTGGCCGTGCGCACGCCGTGCTCCTGCTGCAGGGTCTGGCGCAGGGCGACCTGGGGTTCCACGACCTCGATGGAGCTCGTGGGCACGCCTGCCCGGGTCAAGCCGGCGATCAGGCTGCGGGCCATGTTGCCCCCGCCGACGAAGGTGATGCCGGAGGGAAGGGAGGACGTCTCTTGATTGCCGCTCATGCAAGCCTCGGTAGCGATGGGATGGCCGGTTTACCGGGTGTCCGGCGGAGAACTGCCGCCCGGCCCGCGGACAGTGTAGCCAACCCGGCTGGAGAGGGTGGCCGGCAGGCCGGGCGGCCGGGGCGAGGGGGCGCCTGGGCCGGCGGCGATCGGTCCGCCCCCGGCCGCCCGTACCGGCCGCGGAAGCGGCCGTGACGCGCTGCCTGCAATCGGCGGAGGCGGATCGACCTCTTACGCCGGAGGGCTATACTGCGTGCCAGGGGAAACACCTTCCAGCCATCCGCAACCTCGGGGAAACACAGCGTATGGACATCGCTGAACTTCTGGCGTTCTCGGTCAAGAACAAGGCCTCGGACCTGCACCTGTCCGCCGGCCTGCCGCCGATGATCCGCGTCGACGGCGACGTACGCCGCATCAACATCCCGGCACTGGACCACAAGCAGGTCCATGCACTGGTGTACGACATCATGTCGGACAAGCAGCGCCGCGATTACGAGGAATTCCTCGAGGTCGACTTCTCCTTCGAGATTCCCTCGCTGGCGCGCTTCCGCGTCAACGCGTTCAACCAGAACCGCGGCGCCGGCGCGGTGTTCCGTACCATTCCCTCGGAAGTGCTGACCCTGGAAGACCTCGGTTGCCCGCCGGTGTTCCGCCAGCTGATCGAGCAGCCGCAGGGCCTGATCCTGGTCACCGGCCCGACCGGCTCGGGCAAGTCGACCACGCTGGCGGCGATGGTGGACCACGTCAACAAGAACGAATACGCCCACATCCTCACCGTCGAGGACCCGATCGAATTCGTGCACACCCCGCAGAAGTGCCTGATCAACCAGCGCGAGGTGCACCGCGACACGCACGGTTTCAACGAGGCCCTGCGCTCGGCGCTGCGCGAGGATCCGGACTACATCCTGGTCGGCGAACTCCGCGATCTGGAAACCATCCGCCTGGCACTGACCGCCGCGGAAACCGGCCACCTGGTGTTCGGCACCCTGCACACCAGTTCCGCGGCCAAGACCATCGACCGCATCATCGACGTGTTCCCGGCCGGCGAGAAGCCGATGGTGCGCTCGATGCTGTCCGAGTCGCTGCGCGCGGTGATCTCGCAGGCGCTGCTGAAGAAGGTCGGCGGCGGCCGCATCGCCTCGCACGAGATCATGGTGGCCACCCCGGCGATCCGCAACCTGATCCGCGAGGACAAGGTCGCGCAGATGTATTCGGCCATCCAGACCGGCCAGCAGGTGGGCATGCAGACGCTCGACCAGAACCTGCAGGACCTGGTCAAGCGCAGCCTGATCACCCGCAACCAGGCCCGCGAATACGCCAAGGACCGGCGCCTGTTCGAATAAGGCGGGGTGGCGGCGCGGGAGGCCGCGTCGCCGTCGCGCCGGGGAAGGCGTACAGTCGTTACCGGCAGCGCCGTCATCCAGGGGGGGGCGGCGCCGGCATGCAGATCACGGTTCCACAGGAGCCCATCATGAGCACCATCGATTTCACCTCGTTCCTCAAGCTGATGGCGCACCAGAAGGCGTCGGACCTGTTCATCACCGCCGGCATGCCGCCGTCGATGAAGGTGCACGGCAGGATCAGCCCGATCACGCAGACGCCGCTGACCCCGCAGCAGAGCCGCGACATGGTGCTCAACGTGATGACGCCGGCGCAGCGCGAGGAGTTCGAGAAGACCCACGAGTGCAACTTCGCCATCGGCCTGTCCGGCGTGGGCCGCTTCCGCGTCAGCTGCTTCTACCAGCGCAACCAGGTCGGCATGGTGCTGCGCCGGATCGAGACGCGCATCCCGACGGTGGACGAATTGAACCTGCCGCCGGTGATCAAGACGCTGGCCATGACCAAGCGCGGCATCATCCTGTTCGTCGGCGCCACCGGCACCGGCAAGTCGACCTCGCTGGCGGCGATGATCGGCTACCGCAACCAGAACTCGACCGGGCACATCATCACCATCGAGGACCCGATCGAATTCGTGCACAAGCACGAGGGCTGCATCATCACCCAGCGTGAGGTCGGCATCGACACCGACAGCTGGGAAGCGGCGTTGAAGAACACCCTGCGCCAGGCGCCGGACGTGATCATGATCGGCGAGATCCGCACCCGCGAAGGCATGGACCATGCCATCGCCTTCGCCGAGACCGGCCACCTGGTGCTGGCCACGCTGCACGCCAACAACGCCAACCAGGCGATGGACCGCATCATCAATTTCTTCCCGGAGGACCGCCGCAGCCAGCTGCTGATGGACCTCTCGCTCAACCTCAAGGGCGTGGTCGCGCAGCAGCTGGTGCCGACGCCGGACGGCAAGGGCCGCCGCGTGGCGATGGAAATCCTGCTGGGCACGCCGCTGGTGCAGGACTACATCCGCGACGGCGAGATCCACAAGCTCAAGGAAGTGATGAAGGACTCGGTGCAGCTGGGCATGAAGACCTTCGACCAGAGCCTGTTCGAGCTGTACCAGGCCGGCGAGATCAGCTACGACGACGCGCTGCGCTACGCCGATTCGCAGAACGAGGTGCGCCTGCGCATCAAGCTCTCGCAGGGCGGCGACGCCAAGACCCTTTCGCAGGGGCTGGACGGCGTGGAGATCGCGGGTACGCGCTGAGCCGCAGCCTGCTCGCATCGTGAAGCCCGGCCTCATGGCCGGGCTTCGTTTTTGTGCCGGGCGCTACCTTCAGCCGCGCAGCCAGGGAGGCGAGGTCGCGCGGATGTCGGCCATCACCGGACAATCGTCGCGGTGCGCGCCGGGCAGGTAACCCAGGCTCATCAGGAATTCGCCGGTGATCTCGCCGCCGGTGAAGCGGAAGGTCTTTTTGAACAGCTTCACCCAGTCGGCCTTGGGCCGCGGGTGGTGCGCATCCAGCCATTGCGCGAAACCGCCGTGCGAATCGCGCAGGCCGCGGATCACGTTGGCGTTGTGGATGGCGGCCAGCACCTTGAGCCGGTTGCGGATGATGCCGGCGTCGTCCAGCAGGCGGGCGATGTCGGCCTCGCCGTAGGCCGCCACGGTATCCACGTCGAAGCCATGATAGGCGCGGCGGAAACCCTCGCGCTTGCGCAGGATGGTTTCCCAGCTCAGGCCGGCCTGGTTGATCTCCAGCAGCAGGCGCTCGAACAGCTCCTGTTCCGCGCGCTGCGGGAACCCGTATTCGTGGGCGTGGTAGTGGGCATGGACCGGATGGCCGGGCGCGATGTCGCAGTAGGCGCTCATGGGCGGCGATGGACCGTGGGCGGGCCAGTATAGGGCGCGGGCCGGCGCCGCACTTGCCCGCGGGCAGCGCCTCGCGCATCGTGCCGTTGCCCCCCAGCAGAACCGGATTCCAGATGCCGCGGCCCTTCGTCGTTCGTTTGCTCCAAGTTCCGCCTGCGGCCATGCGATGGCTGCGCGATGTCCCCATCGACGATCCGGTGGACCGCCGCAATGCGCCGGTGATCCAGGTGATCGCCCTGCTGCTGGCGGCACTGCCGCCGCTGATGTGGCTGCTGCGCGCCGTGGTGCCGGGCGTGCCCTGGCGGCCCGGCGAGGTCGTTTCGATGCTGGTGGGGCTGTCGGTCAGCGCCCTGGCAGCGCTGAGTTTCCGGCTGGTGCGCGGCGGGCATTTCGTCGCCGCGTCGCGCCTGTTGCTGCTCGGTTTCGCCGTGTCGGCGCTGCTGGCCCATGCCGCCACCGGTTTCGCCGCGCAGCGCTTCGAGCAGCCGTTGCTGGGGGTGTGGATGGCGATCGCCGCGCTCACGCTGGGGCGGGGCGCGCTGTGGCTGATGTATGCGGGCCTGCTTGTGGCGTTCGGCGCCGGGATCGCCGTGGATATCGGCGTGCATGGCGAGATGGCCGCGCGCCTGACCGACCTGGCGGTCAGCGCGGCGATCTTCCTGATGCTGTCGATCGTGCTGGACCGCAGCTCCACCGCGCTGCGCGACAGCCTGCGCGAAGCCATGGCGCGCGGCCAGGCGCTGCAAGCCGCCAATGCGCGGCTGCAGGCGGAGATGGCCGAGCGCGAACGCGTCCATGCGCAGCTGGTCCAGGCGCAGAAGACCGAGGCCATGGGACGCCTGGCCAGCGGCGTGGCGCACGATTTCGGCAACCTGGTGGGCATCATCCGCGGCCACGCGCACCGCGGCCTGGGCGCGGACGACGAGACACGCATGCGCGACGCGCTGGCCGGGGTGGAATCGGCCGCGACCCGCGCGGCCGTGCTTACCCGCCGCCTGCTGGCGTTCTCGCGCGCGGACGAGGAGACGCGCGAGTGGTTCGGTCCGGCGAATGCGATCGCCGGCCTGGAACCGCTGCTGCGCCAGCTGCTGTCGCCGGCGGTAACGATCCGCATTTCCCTGGCCGCGCCCTTGCCGGACATCCATTTCGACCGCATCCGTTTCGAACTGATGGTGCTCAACATCGCCGCCAATGCCGACCACGCGATGCCCGCGGGCGGTACGTTCAGCGTGAGCGCGCGCCAGGACGCGCAGGGCTGCCTGCTGCTGGCCTTCGGCGACGAGGGCGCCGGCATGGAGGCGGCGGTGCTGGCGCGCATCTTCGAGCCGTTCTTCACCACCCGGCCACGCGGGCAGGGCACGGGGCTGGGACTGTCGGTGGTCAAGGAACTAGTGGAAGCCGGGGGCGGCAGCGTCCATGCCGAGAGCGAGCCGGGCCGGGGCAGCGTGTTCTTCCTGCGCATTCCCGGACGGGTGCCGGCGGGGCGGCATGTCGTCGCGGCGTGAGCGCGGCAGGGCGGGGCTGCGTGGGTGACGGTAGAATGCCGCCATGCCCACGCACTTCGACAACCTGGCCAATCACCTGCTGGTCGCCTTGCCCTCGCTGACCGATTCGGCATTCGCGCGCAGCGTCGCGCTGGTCTGCCAGCACGACGACAACGGCGCGATGGGCGTGGTGGTCAACCAGCCATCGGAATACACGCTGGGCGAAGTGCTCTCGCAGATGGAGATCGACACCGGCGACGAGCGCCTGCGCACGGTGCCGGTGCTCAACGGCGGTCCGGTGCATACCGGCCGCGGCTTCGTCATCCACGACGATGCCCGCGACTGGGATTCCAGCCTGGTGGTGGGAGAGGGCCTGTACCTGACCACCTCGCGCGACATCCTCGAGGCGATGGCCCGTGGCGACGGCCCGCGCAATGCGCTGGTTACCCTGGGCTGCGCCGGTTGGGGCGCGGGGCAGCTGGAACAGGAACTGGCCGAGGACAGCTGGCTGACCGTGCCGGCCGACCCGGAGGTGCTGTTCGATGCGCCGCTGGACGAGCGCTGGCAGCTGGCCGCCTCGCGCATCGGCGTGGATCTGTTCCGCATGGCCGGATACAGCGGCCATGCCTGATCCGGCAGCGCTTTCGCCCGACAGCACCGTGCTCGGTTTCGACGTCGGTTCGCGCCGGATCGGCGTGGCCATCGGCAGCGCCTTCAGTGTCGGCGCCCGCGCCCTGGCGGTGATCGACGTGCGTGCCGACGGTCCCGACTGGGCCGCACTGGATCGCCTGCACAAGGAATGGCGGCCGCAGGGCCTGATCGTGGGCGATCCGCTCACCCTCGAAGGCGACGACCAGCCCAACCGCAAGCGTGCCCACGCCTTCGCCCGTCAGTTGCAGCAGCGCTACCGCTTGCCGGTGCTGCTGGTGGACGAGCGCTCCAGTTCGGTGGAAGCGGCGCGCCGTTTCGCCACCGAGCGCGCCGAAGGCCGCAAGCGCCGCCGCGATGCAGCCAATCTCGACGCGGTGGCCGCCGCGGTCATCATCGAACGCTGGCTGTCCTCCCCGGGCGACGCCACTCCTGTTTCCTGACCCCCAAGACCTGCCATGACCGCTTCCCAACTCGATGCCGACGGACGCCTGCGCCACCTGCTGACCCTGGAGGGCCTGCCGCGCGAACACCTGCTGCAGCTGCTGGACCGCGCCGGGCAGATCCGCGATGCGGCGGTGGGAAGGGTCGGCAACAAGCGCGGCGTGCTGGCCGGCACCGCGGTGTGCACGCTGTTCTTCGAACCTTCCACGCGTACCCGCAGTTCGTTCCAGCTGGCCGCGCAGCGGCTGGGCGCGGATGTGCTGAACTTCGACGCCTCCACCTCGTCCACGCGCAAGGGCGAGACCGCCTGCGACACGCTGCGCAACCTGGAAGCGATGGGCGTGCGCGGCTTCGTGGTGCGCCATCCCGATGATGGCGCCGTGGCCGGGCTGGCCGCTGCAGCGGGCGAGGGCACCGCGCTGGTCAATGCAGGCGATGGCCGCAGTTCGCATCCCACACAGGGCCTGCTGGACATGCTGACCCTGCGCCAGGCCAAGGGCCCGGATTTCTCGAAGCTGAAAGTGCTGATCGTCGGCGACGTGAAGCACTCGCGGGTGGCGCGCACTGACCTGCACGCGCTGCGCACGCTGGGCGTGAGCGAGATCCGCGTCTGCGGACCGCAGTCGCTGCTGCCGGACGACGACACGCTTCGCGGCTGCGTTGTCGGGCAGGACTTCGACGCCATGCTCGAAGGCGCCGACGCGCTGATGATGCTGCGCCTGCAGCGCGAGCGCATGGAAGAAGGGCTGGTGCCGTCGCTGGAGCAGTACCACGACGAATACGGGCTGACCGCCACGCGCCTGCGCCGTGCCGCCGCCGACGCGGCGGTCCTGCATCCGGGGCCGATCAACCGCGGCGTCGAAGTCACCGACGAAGTGGCCGACGGCCCGCAGTCGTGGGTCCTGCGCCAGGTCGCCAATGGCGTGGCGGTGCGCATGGCGGTGCTGGAGACGCTGCTGGGCTGACCTGCTCCCGGTAGGGCTGGCCAGCAGCCGGCACTACCGCCTCGGCGTCGGTATCAGCGCTTCTGCGCGAACAGCCAGCGCCACATCGCCGGGTCGGCGTAAGTGGCGTCCCAGGCGTTGTGGTTGCCGTGCGGGTACTCGGTATAGCGCGCGTCGCGGGCGCCCACCGCCTGGAAGGCGGCATGCAGCCTGCGGTCGTCGTCCGGCCGCACCACGTCGTCGCGTGCGCCATGGAAGATCCAGAGCGGCACGTTCTCCAGGCGTCGGGCGATCGCCATGTAGGGATCGGCCTCCTGCGCGACGGCCTCGACGAGCAGGCCCGGGCGCTCGTTGCGCGGGGCGCGCACCGCGCCGCAGACCGGCACGACCGCGGCGAAGCGCGCTGGTTCGGCCAGGGCGATGTTCCAGCTGCCGTAACCGCCCATCGACATGCCGGTCAGGTACTGGCGCTTCGGATCGCCCCCGAATTCGCGGATCGCCGCATCGAGCGCCGCGATCGCCAGGCGATTGTTGCGCCCGCTCCATTCTTCGCCGTCGGCGACCTGCGGCAGCACGGCCAGGGCGGGGAAATCCGCCGCGTGGGCGCGCAGGTAGGGCCCCAGCCCAGCCTCGGTCTGGCGGATGCCGTCGTTTCCGCGTTCGCCGGAACCATGCAGGAACAGCACCACCGGCAAGGCGCCGGGCCCGCGCGCGGCCGCGGCCGGGACGAATACCTGATAGGGCATGCGCATGCCGTCGAGCTCGACGGTGCGGGCGACGAAACGGCCATGGCCGGTGTCGGGGATCGAGGCGCAGCCAGCGATGACGGCCATCAGAAAGAGCAGGGCAAGGCGATGCAGACGGGGAAAGGCCATGGAACGCTCCGCGCCAGGGGTCCGGTCATCGTACTCCGCGGTCCGGCGCCCATACCCGTGCGGTCGCGCATCAGGGGCTGGGCGCGCTGGCGAGGATCGCCAACTGCTCGACGGCCTCGGGATTGCCGGCCGCGGCGGCGGCGCGGACCTGCGCCAGATCGGGATGGAGCACCACCAGCAGCGGGAACTCGCACTGCGGGCAGGCGTATTCGCTCTGCTCGTCGTGCAGTTCCATTTCCATCTGCCGGGAGTTGCCCTGCCATCCGCAGGCGGGGCAGGTGTGGTGGTGTTCGCGCCATCCTGGCTGGTAGTAGTCGGTGAGGGTGGTGGTCATGGCGAAGTGTCCGGCGTGTCGGTCGCATGATATCCGGCGGGCGTGGCCGTCCATCGGGACCGGCGCAGCCGCATGCATGGGTTCGGCTAGAATCGCCGCGCCCGCACGGGCATCCATCCACACAGGAAGTGAACGCATGAAGAAGGGAATCAGGGCCGCCTGCGCTGGCGCCGCCGTACTGGCGGCGATGGCCTGGATGCAGGATGCGCAGGCGCAGCGCGCGCCGTGGTGGGAGCGGCAGAAGGCGGCACAGGCCGCCGCGCAGGCTGCAGAGGGCGATGAAGTCAATGCGCAGGCCGACGCCATGCCACCGCCCGTACGGCAGCCGGTGTCGCAGGCGCCGGCGATCAGGCGCGAGAAGATCGAGGGGCCGGGCTACACGTGGATCGAGGCCGGCGTGGCCCGGCTGGACGTGGACCTGTACGACGTCGGCGAGCACGGCAATGGCGGTTATGCGCGCGGCTCGGTGGCGGTGACCGACAATCTCTACGTCTTCGGCGGATACGACCGGGTGTCCAAGCAGTGGAACATGCAGGGCGAGCGCCTGGAAATCGCCATCGACCAGGCCGAAATCGGTCTTGGCGCGAGCCTTTCCCTGTCCGCGCGCACCGATTTCATCAGCGAGCTGTCGCTGCTGCGGTTGGGAGCGAAGCTGGACTACCGTGACCGGGAATACCCGGAAGATGATTTCAGCGGCCGCGATCACCTGTACGCCGGCAAGCTGATGCTGGGCATCCGCGCCCGGCCGGTGCCGAACCTGGAGCTGTGGGCCAAGGCCGGTTACCTGCGGGTGGACGACAACCTGCTGGTCGATCATTCGATGGTCGGCAACGTCGGCCTGCAGTACCGCTTCACCCCGGAATGGGGCCTGGTGGGCGAAGCGGAGTTCTACGAGGACGTGCGCTTCTACCGCCTGGGCGTGCGCGCCAGCTTCTGACCGGGAAACCGGGCAAGCCGCGCCGGAACCGCAGACGCGGGTTCCGGC